>JAAYCJ010000175.1 GCA_012729815.1 Phycisphaerae bacterium
GCGGCTTTTCGCCTCCAGTTGGGCGTTCTTGTCCGCCGCCGGTCCCGTATCGGGCGCCGTCGCCACCGGCACGCGAAGCACCCAGTCCTCCCGCGGCTCAAGGCTGTGGGCCAGCAGCGATTCCTGGTATCCCCGGCGCACTTCACGGTCCCAGATTCCCTCGGAACCCCATCCCAGAAAGGCGATCCGCTGATGTCCCTGCCGGATGAGATAGTCGGTGCCTTGAAACGCCATCGCCGCATTGTCGTTGATGACCGTGTCGCACAGCGGGGGGCGGCGAAACTGTTCATCCGTGTCCGAAACGTGCACCAGGGGCAGGCGGCATGTCTCCGACAGGCGTTGCAGATCCTCGCGGCCGAAATCGCCGATCAGAATCACGCCAGCCGACTGCTCGTGCCCGCAGACGATGTCGCGCCACTCGTCGCCGGACGTGCGCGAACCGGGCAAGTGGACCAGATACCCCCGCTCGCGGAGCACTTCGGTGAGCACACCGATGCACATCAGGTTGTAGGGATGGTCCATGCAGGAACTGACCAGGTGAACGGCGGGCTTGGTTCGCGGCCGAGACGTGACGAACGTCCCCCGGCCTCGGGTGGACTCCACAAGCTGGTCCCGCTTGAGACGGTCCATCGCTTCGCGGATCGTATGCCGACTGGCGCCCAACTCCCGCACCAGCACCTCCTGAGGCGGCAGCATCGTCCCGGCACGGAGATTCTCGATCCGCTTGCGAAGATGATGCTCCACCCGATCGGAAATCAAACGGTTCTCCACGTGCATCACCCCAGAGCTTTCAGTTGAGGAATTCACCATTTCCATGCCACCCATCATACATATAAACGCCATATTGTCAACCTAAAAATGTTTTTAGCTTATATTACACATATATCCCTGTGCTGTTCGTACAACCCGCACCAGCCTCGTATTCCCTAAGTCAGTATTTTACCGTCAGTTCCGTCCATTGTGTCAGGACGGACATCCAATCCGCCAAGTTCCGCCTTTTGACCACCTTTTTCGTACTGCCCTCAAAAACAGTACTCTTCCTCAAGAATCCACTGGAGAATCGGCGGTGGCTGACGGCGGGAATTTCGGCGTTACGGCGCTCCAGGCCCTAGCCCAGCCGCACCATCGACGTGTCCGGGCGGTGATGCAGCACCTCTCGGATTGGACCGCGGACGGAGGCGATCTCGCGGAGACGAAACGCAGGCTATGACCTCGGCAGACGAAGGGCCGCCGTCTTGACCTGCATCCACTCGCCGGCTGGGGCGGGTGTGACGTCGGCGGTGAACCAGCGGCCCTGATGTTGCACCCAGGCGGTGTACTCGCCCGGTCCGGATTTACACCAGAACCATGCTTTTCCGTCGCCATCGGTGACGACGCCGAAGGGATTGGCCGGCTGATCGGTAGGCGTCAGCCAGACGGCGGTATTGGGCACGGTGTGGCCGTCGGCGTCGAGCACCTGCACGATCAGTTCGGGGCTGAAGCGCGGCTCGAGCTTGGTCACTTCGCGCTGGGCGTCTTTTAATGGATCGTACGTGCGCAGGTAGGCGCAGCGGGGGACGGTCGGGTCGTAGAAGTTGTAGATGTCACGACCGTAGGAGAGGTTCTTCTCTTTGAAGTCCAGCCCGCTCTGCGCCGGCCAATGGATCGGCGGCGTGTCCATTCGGTAATCCACACCCTCCCAGACGGGCATGAACGGATGGTATCGCTGCATCGCGGCGAACGGCCAGAGGCCGGCCAGTTCCGCCGAGCGGAACGACCGGAGACGCCCTTCCATGTATTGAGCGGCCGCGTTGACGGCGTTCCAGAAGTACGGCTGGGGGTCTTCGCCGCGCTGTCTCATGCTCCTCACTTCGCCCTGGTAGGTCCAGGCGAACGGCCCGCCGAGGCTGATTTCGCCCATGGTGCAGGGTTTGTTGTATTTCTTCTTCCAGTTGTCCCAGACGCGGGGATTGACGTAATGCCCGTCGAGGATGTCCACACGAGGGTCCTTGTGGTAGTCGGTGAACATGAAGATCGTCCCGCCGTTGTTGACCGTCGGGCGAGTGGGGTCCATCTCCTTGAACGCGCCGTTGAGTTTCAGCAGCAGTTCCGCACGCTCCCGCACGGCCGGAGTGATTTCGTCGTTTTCCTGGATTACGCCGTGTTCGTTTTCCGTGCTCCAGATCACCAGCGAGGGGTGGTTCCGCTGGACTTTCGCCTGTTCGACCGTTTCCGGAATGGCGTGATCGCCTTTTTTGCGAACCGGATGGTCCACGTCGCACTGGCCGGGATCTCGGATGATCTGGCGGAAGTTGGTCTCCTGCATCATCAGCATGCCCATCTCGTCGGCCACGTCCAGCGTTTTGGGGAAGAAGTAGCCGCCTTTGTGGAGGCGGAGCATGTTCATGTTCGCCTGCTGATTGGCGTCCGCACAATTCCAGCGAAAGTGAAAACGATGCATCGGCAGGAACACCGCCCCGACGCTGTTGTCCTGGACGTAAAACGGTTTTTGGCCGTTGAACACGAAGTCCGGGCCTTCGATCCAGAATTCTCCCTCCAGATTGTGCGGGGCGGCCCATCCGGACCGCCCCGCGTCTCGTCGATGATAGAAAAGGAAAGAGCTGGATTCCTTACTGTTTCACGACCTTCGCCGCAGCAGGGCCAACCCGCCGAGGGCGACCAGACCCATCGTCGCCGGTTCGGGCACCGGTTCGTACGTGATCTTCAGGAAGGGAAGGTCGCCAGTGTTCGACGTTTCGGCGCTGGAGAAGTTGCTCCGGGTCTCGTTGTCGGCCCACGCACCGTCGCGGAGCAGGAAGCCGTAGTTCGGCAGCGCGCCGGTGTACCAGTCGTTCACGATGTCCGTCACGTCCCAAGAGACGGTGATCCCATTGTCGCTGGCAACGTTGATGGTCAGGCTGCTGGCGTGGTTGGTGGTGTAGTCCACTCCCTCCACCGGTCCGTCGGTGGTGTCGCCGCCCCACATCGTCGTATCATAGGCGAGGTAGCTCCAGCACACTTCCCCGGCCGCCGCCGGATTGCTGGCCCCGCTGCCCATGTCGGTGATTTCCCGTGTCATCGCATAGGCGGTGATGATCCGGTCCTCCGTTCCCTGGGCGGCTCGGAGAGTCAATCCCAACTCCGCACTGACGATGGTCGCGCCCAGCGGAACCTGATTCGCGCCGCTCCCGAAGATATCCTTCCATTGGGAGAACCCGACAAACTCCGCATCCTCAAGCTCCCAGCCGACACTGATGTCTGAAGACGCACCGTAGTTGTAGGTCTGCCTGCCGGCTTCCGATCGGATGCCTCCATCGACCAGACCGTCATAGCCGTTCAGGCCTTTCTCGAACCGGACCAGGGTCTCCTGCGCCCACGCGGGCGAGCAGACGATTCCCAACACCATCACCAAACCAACCACTCTTTTCATCGTTCATCTCCTTCCACAACCAGTATGTCCCATGCTCTCACGCTGCGGACCGTCCGCCGCCGTGGAGGCTCTCTCCAACCTCAGGCTTCTCGCGCTATCCCGCTGATTCCCGAGGCACAAACTCCATGTCAATATCCACCCGTTGCGGAGGCAGGTCGGGATTCTCAAGCCGGCCGAAAAGCATCGTCGTCACCCGGTGTGCCACCTGCTCGTCCCGGCGGTTGATGCTCGCCAGGGCCGGCGTGAGAAACCCCGAGTACGTACTGTCATTGAACCCCACCACCGCCACGTCGTGAGGCACACTCTTGCCGCGGGTCGCCAGCCACTTGCAGGCCGCCACCGCCGCCTCGTCCGTCCCGCACAACAGGGCGTCGAACGGAACGGAGGCCGGACAGTGCGTCTCCAGTGCCTCCCACGCCACCTCGGCCATGTGCGTGGCGGGACGATGGCTCCGATGGCAGATCACCGGTTCATCCTGGTAGACGCAGCTCCGTTCCCGCAGGCGGGAGAGGAACGGATCGATCTTCTCCTCCCTCGGCGCCGGCGGCACGAGGATCATCGGCCGCCGTCGGCCCGTATCCAGCAGATGGTCCACCGCGTCATAGATGGCCTGACGGCGAGACAGGACCACCTGATCGGCGGTCGTCTCCAGCGGAAACGATGGAACCAATACCACCGCCCGGAAATGCCGGAACAGACCCTCGAACTTCTTGAGGGGCATGTTCGGGATGATTTGCACCACCGCCGCTTCGACGCCGCGTCGGATGTAGTCTCGCAACGCGTCCTGGACCACGTCCGACTCGCAGAGGCTGTCGGAGAGCTGCGTGGCGTACTGGCGTTCATGGACCCCGCCGGCGATCATCCGCACCAGCTCGATGGGGCTGTGCGGGCCGCCCAGAGAGAAGAGGATTCCCACGGTCTGGGTCTTTCCGCCCTTGAGCCCACGGGCCAGGATGTTGGGCAGATAACCGAGCCGCTGGGCCGAGTCGGTAACCCGTTGCCGCAGCTCCTTGTCGTAACGCAGGTCATTCCGCAGGATGTTGCCCACCGTGGATACCGGGAGCTGAACGTCGTTGGCAATGTCCTTGATTCTGACCGGCGTTCCCATGATTCCCTCAGAAGTCCGCGACGTGTGAGCACGTGCTCAACGTGCGTTCATGGTATTTGATAACGTGCTCACTGTCAAGCTTTTTCCTTGACTTTTGTCGCGAATGCAAAGATAAGAAACGTATGGAGTCTGGTTTGGTGCAACACTTGCACCAGGATGAAGCTAATACAGGACGTGGCAATGCGTGATCTTCTTCATCTGGACAGTGGCCGAGTTCGTCAAGAGACCTGCCCGGCAAGAACATCTCGCCGGAAAGCGGTTCTATCCCCTCACAGGCGTTCCGACACGAGCCTCCACCTAAGCCATTACCACGAATGCAGTTACAGCTTCACCCTGATCGAGATTCTGGTGGTGGCGGCGATCATCGCCGTGCTGACCGCGATGCTGCTTCCGGCGCTGAGCGAGGCAAGGGAGAGCGCCCAGCGAGTGAAGTGCCTGAGCAACCAGAAGCAGATGGCCGTTGCGATGGTCGCCTATGCCGGGGAGTACAACGATCACTTTCCCCCCGGTAGCGATGGAATGAATGCCTCTTATACATTCCAAGTCGCCACTCGGGGAGAGTGGGACTGCCTGGGACACCTGATCGAAACGGGTTTCATCACCGATCCGGAGCTATTGTACTGCCCCAGCCAGCGGGAGAAATGGTTCACCTATCCCTACGGCTGGGAAGAGACGTCGTATGGGACATACTATCGCTTCTGCGGCTACTTGTACCGGTTCTTCGGTGAGTATAAGAGCGAGTATCAGTATATCACGCCAGCCGAGATTCAGTGGCTTCAGACGGTGCAGTACGGCGCGCTGGAGTACCCGATCGCCGTGTCGTCGGACATTTTCATTCCGGACTACGGCGGCTGGGGCTTTGACTCCTGGCCGCACCTGAATCCGTACGGAGTGAGCGTCGCCTATTCGGATGGACATGCGGAATTCATCGACGTCGGACACACGGAGTATCTCCGAGCCGGGAGTCTTCCCTATTCCTTGATTCACTACGATGATTTCGCGTTCCTTTTCTTCAAGGCGCTGGATCAGCGGGACTTTTCGACGTTGGCGGAGGCGTTTCCTCTGCCCTGAGGTGTTGGTGGTTCAGAAAGGAGCCGGACGGTCGCGACGGACGCACGCGGGTAAGTCGTGAAGCTGCAACGCGATCGAGAGGAGGACGGACTCACCCTCATCGAGCTTCTGGTCGTGGTGGCAATCATCGCGGTGCTGGTTGCCCTTCTGCTTCCCGTCCTTGCCCTGTGCCTGCTGGTCCCGTCGGGGCATACCCGTCGAGAGACGTACGACCGGGACGTCGCGCTGCAGAAACAAGCCGATGAACTTGCCGCACAGATCCAGGAGATGGATCGCAGGATTGCCGATGTTCGCGCGTTACTCGCCAATCTGGAATACGTTCAAAAGGGCAATCGCGAGCACCTGGACCAACTGAAAGACCCGCGGTAGCAGGATCATCCCCGTTCTGGAGGCCGGTCCACCGTCTCGTTGCGTGAAAGGGAAGGAAACGACCTCGGCCCGGCTTGCGCTGCCCGCCGGCGTTGTCGTGAGGTCTGAGCAGACGAGTCCCCGCCACTCGCAATCCGGACGGTCGGTGAGGCAAGGAATTTCACGTCAGCCTGGCCTGTCGGCGGTAGTGGGCTGGGGCCAGGCCGGTGATCTTCTTGAAGAGCCGGGAGAAGTAGAACTCATCGTCGAATCCGCACTGCCGGGCGACCCACTTGAGCGGCCGATCGGTGGTCAAGAGCAGCGTCTGGGCGTGCTCCATCTTGCGGCGGTTGACGTACTGGATGGGCGGCAGGCCCATGAGCCGGCCGAAAAGGTCTGAGAAATACGCCGCGTTCAGTTCCGCCAACTCCGCCAGTTCCGCCAGCGCGATCGGTGAGGCCAGGTTCTGCTGGATGTGCTCCAGGACACGGTCGAATCGCCGCAGCCCTTCCAGCGTGTTGGAAACGCTGGAAGGCGAATGGACGCTCAGAAAGGGCGCCAGCAGCAGCCGCAGGAGGGCATTGGTCTCCAGATGCTGGGCGGCGGTCTTGTCCTGATCGAGCTGTCGGCTCTGGTTGAGAACGGATCGGTAAATCGGCTGGTTGGCGTCACGCTCGCGCAGCTCCCGGCCGGGATTGATTGCCCGAAGCCGGTCGAACAGCTTGCGGCTGATCCCGTGCTCGCGAGCGGCGACCTCGCGGCCGCAGCCGAGCGTCGTCAGTAGATCCGTGCCGTTGGGCAGCCGGGTCGTCAAGTGTATGTAGTAGTGATCGAAGCTCCGCGGACAAAATAAGTCCACGCGGGTGAAGCACGGGATCAACACCATCCGGCCCGGAATCAGGTGAATGGTCCGCCGCGGCGAATGGCAGTCGATGAACCCTTCGCCGCCGGTGATCAGATACAGCCGGCTGTACGGACTGCTGACGTTCCGGTGCCGCCACTCCGTGTGCACCCGGTAGTGCTCGATGTTCAGAAGGTCGATTTCGATCAGGTCCAACAGCCGTTTAAGCATGAGCCCAGTCTATCCGCATTTCCAAAGAATATCCATGCTTTCGATGGATAATCCATAGCCCGACCGTACCGGTCGGCGTCTAATGAAGTTTTTGGCGGAGCCTCTGACCAATGACGAGCTTTGCGCTGGACTATGATGCGGTTGATCCCGCTGGGATCCCCTCCAAAACCCTCGATACCGGAGCCCGGATTCCCGTCATCGGGCTCGGCACGTTCGGTTCGGACCGGTACTCAGCCGGGCAGGTGGCCGACGCGGTCCGAGGCGCGTTGCGGGTCGGCTACCGGCACATCGACTGCGCCTCGGTCTACGGCAACGAGGAGGAGGTCGGCAAGGCGTTACAGGAAGCTCTCGCAGCGAACCTGAGACGCGAGGATCTCTGGATCACCTCAAAGCTCTGGAACGACATGCACGGCCCGGACGATGTCCTGCTCTCGTGCGCCAGGTCGCTTCGGGATCTGCGGCTCGACTACCTCGATCTGTACCTGATCCACTGGCCCTTTCCCAACTACCATCCGCCCGGCTGCGACGTCCTCAGCCGCAGCAAGAACGCCCAACCGTACATCCATGAAAACTACATGAATACGTGGCGGCGGATGGAGCGGCTGGTTGAGATGGGTCTGGTCCGCCACATCGGCACGTCCAACATGACCGTTGCCAAGCTGAAGCTGCTTCTGCGGGACGCGCGGATCAAACCCGCGTGCAACGAGATGGAGCTGCACCCGCATTTCCAGCAGCCTGAGTTGTTTCAGTTCTGTCTGGACCATCGAATCCAGCCGATCGGCTACTGCCCGATCGGCTCACCCAACCGCCCGGAGCGCGATCGAACGCCGGACGACACCTCGCCGATCGACGATTCGGTCGTGGTCGAGATCGCCCGCCGGCACAATCTGCATCCGGCGGTGATCTGCCTCAAGTGGGCCGTTCAGCGGGGCCAGATCCCCATCCCCTTTTCCGTCACGCGGGCCAAGTACCTCAGCAACCTGCGAGGCGTGATCAGCGATCCGCTGACGGCCCAGGAAATGCAGGCGATCGCCGGCATTGATCGCCGCTGCCGGCTGATCAAGGGACAGGTGTTTCTCTGGAAGGCCGGTCAGTGCTGGGAGGATCTTTGGGACGTAGACGGCCAAATCGCCACATGATCGATCGTATGAAGGACATGAAACGATGAATACCAGGATGCAAGGCGCGGTTCTTCCCGGCAACAGCACGGTGGAACTCAAGGAATTCGACATACCCTCGCCCGGCCATGGCGAGGTGCTGATCCGCATGAAGTCGTCGACGATCTGCGGCTCGGACATCCGCTGCATCTACCATCAGCATCTCGGCAAGGGGCCGGAAGGCTATCAGCCGGGGATGATAGCCGGCCACGAGCCCTGCGGGCAGATCGTCGAGTGCGGGCCGGGCTGCCGGCGGTTCCATCGCGAAGATAGGGTGATCGTCTATCACATCTCCGGCTGCGGTGTCTGCAACGACTGCCGCCGCGGGTACATGATCTCGTGCACCAGCGAGACGTACCGTCGGGCCTACGGCTGGCAGCGGAACGGCGGAATGGCTGAGTATCTCCTGGCCGAGGAGAAGGACCTGGTCCTGCTGCCCGAGCGGCTGACCTACAGCGACGGCGCTCAGGTGGCGTGCGGGTTCGGCACGGTCTACGAGGGCCTGGAGAAAATCGGCATCAGCGGCAACGACGACGTGCTGGTGACGGGCCTGGGGCCGGTGGGTCTGGCGACGGCCATGCTGGCCAGGGCGATGGGCGCCCGCCGGGTCGTCGGCATCGAGGTGACCGCCGAACGCATCCAGATCGCCCGTTCGTTAGGGCTCTTCGACGAGGTCCTGTCTGCCGGTTCCGATAATGTCGCCCAGGTCCGCGAGCTGACCGGCGGCCACGGCGTGGAAAAGGCGGTTGACTGCTCCGCCAACGACCGGGCCCGCCTGACCTGCATACAGGCCGCCCGCAAGTGGGGCCGGATCGTATTCCTCGGCGAAGGCGGCACTTGTAGCTTCCAGCCGTCGCCGGACATTATCCACGACCAGAAGACCATCTACGGCTCGTGGGTGACGAACCTCTGGCGGATGGAGGAACTGGTCGAGCGGCTGGTGCGATGGGGCCTGCACCCCGACCGGCTCATCACCCACCGTTTCCCGCTGGACAAAGCCGGCGAGGCCTACGCCCTGATGGCCGGCGGTCGATGCGGCAAGGTCGCGGTCGTCTTTGACGAGGAGTTGGAGAAGGCCTGATCGACCAGAACCAGAAGCCCCACTCTTTCACACAGATTGCCGCCGCAACGATTTATAGGACGCCGCAGCTCCTATCCGTCCCGGTCGTTGTCCGAGCATCCATGACCGTTCCACCTTGACTCCTGCGCCCGGTCGGTTATAGTGGACGTATAAGGTGTCCGGGAGAGAGCGGGTTCTTCCCGGCCCTCTTATAGGCGCGTCCAAAGGTATCCATGAGAGGGATACTCAGCCTTGGAAGAAGGGGAAGCGAGTGCGTCCATCGTTGATCAGTCACGCTTATACTCTCCTGCATGTCATTGTCAGCCCGCCTATACTAGGTTGTTGCGGGGATCTGCGATCCTCAAGCGGGTCCATCGCATGTTCCAAAGTCACTTCGGCGTAATCTTCGCCTGGTTTTTCTTGTCCGCGGCGGCCCAAGTCGTCGCCTGAGCTTTTGAAAGGAGAGGCGATGGATTGCGGGGCTGGTCGAGGAGCGTTTGCCGGGTCGATTGTGGCGGCGGTTGCCGTTCTGCTGGGGTGTTGGACCCCGGCACAGGCGGCTGAGCTATCGGGTGACCTGTGGTCGACGGAGTTTTCCGTCTCAGGCTTTGAGGGGACGGTGCGGATGGCCACCGGCCCGGAGGGCCTGGACGTGGTCGACGTGGACGGCCTGCCATTGGGCGGCGAGCCGGGCGAGCCGCTACTGCCCTACTACCAGGTGAAGGTGCTGCTGCCCGCGGACGCGGACTTGAGCCAGATTCAGGCATGGGCGGTGGATGAGGAATGGTCGCCGATGCACGGCGGCTATGACATCGCGCCCGCTCCGCCCGCGGTGACGTGGGACGGGACGATGCCGATCATCGACTGGGGCAGGAAGAACAAGGCCAGGATTCGTAACGGGAAAGACGTGGCGATCTACGCGCGAAACGCTGACTTTCCCGCCGCTGCGGTGGAGGTTGTCTCGACGGGCGAGTATCGGCAGTGGAAAGTGGCTGAGGTTCGCATCTGGTGCGCCAAGTTCAACCCGGCCGGCAGAGCGGTTCACGTTCTGAACGGAGCGCAGATCGCCGTCGCCGCGCCGCGAACGGGAGAACTGCCGAGCATGCCAGCGGCATCCGGTGTCGAAACCGACCCGTTTCTGATGCTCGATGAGATCATCAATCCCCAGGACGCCGCGCTGCCGGCTGAATCCTCGTCGCCGCCTCCGGCCGCGGGCACGGCGGCGGACTACGTGATCATCACCACCAGCACGATCCAGAGCACCAGTTCAAATCTATCGAGCTTCATTACAAACCTGCAGGCCTGCGGCCATGCGGTCAAGGTCGTCACCGAAGGGACGTCGGCGGACGACACCCACTACGTCACCGGTACATCATGCTACAGTCGGGCCGACAATATCCGCTCGTGGCTCGGCTCGCACTGGACCACCGACGGCATCTCGTACGTCCTGCTGATCGGCGACCCTCATCCCACGACATTCACTTCAAACCAGTCGATCCCAATGCGGATGTGCTACCCGCGCCCCGGGGCGGACGTTCCGACGGACATGTACTTCGCTGAGTTGAGCGGCAACTGGAACCTCGACAGCGACGGATACTACGGGGAGTACAGCGGCGACTACGGCACGGGCGGGGCCGACAAGTACTGCGAATTGATGGTCGGCCGGATCCCCTACTACGGGTCCACCACCGACCTGGACAGCATTCTCCAGAAGTGCATCAATTACACGCAAAGCTCCACGCGGGCGTGGCGGAGCAAGGTCCTCATCCCGACCGCGATATCCAACCACGGACCCCAGGACAACAACGGCGACGGTGACGCCAGCGACTCGGGAATTGATTACCCCTACACCAGTTGGCGTACCTTCGGGGCCGACTGGGGCGAGGCGATCAAGTCGCTGGCCTCGAGCGCCGGCTTCAGCGCCTACACCCTCTACGAAAGAACCGGCGTCTACTCCAACGGCTCAGCCTATCCGCTGACCTCCTGCAATGCGGCCCTGACCACCACCAACATCGTCAACGAGTGGCAGAACACCTACGGGTTTGTCACGTGGTGGGCTCACGGCAGTCAGACCGGCGCGTCGCGGTTCTGCTGGACCTCGGATGGCAGCTACACCAACATCTGCGGCAATGCGTCGCCGCACAAGGAAACCACATGGTACACCATGTTCAGTTCGAGCGACTGCAGCTCGCTGAACGATTCGTACCCCTCGTTCGCGGTCCTGGTCTCCTGCCTCAACGGCTACCCGGAGAACTCGGGCAATCTGGGTTACAGCCTGCTCAAACAGGGCGCCATCGGCACGTTTTCGGGCAGCCGCGTGACCTGGTACGCCATCGGGTCGTGGAACACCTCGCGAGGCGGCTCGTACGGCGACAACGCCTCCTACGCCTACCGCATCTTTAATCGGATGTCGGCGGCGACCCCGGACACCGCCGGAGCGGCCCTGGTCTGGTGCCGGTCCAATTTCGGATTGGGTTGGGGCGACGCGTCCTGGATGAACATGCTGGACTTCAACCTCTACGGCGACCCGGCGCTTTCGCGACTGACCAGTCCGGCCCCGCAGGTCTACAGCATCAATCCGAACACCGGAGCGGCCGGAAGCACCGTGAACATCAATCCGATATCCGGCGCGTATTTCCAGACCGGGGCGACGGTCATGCTGGCCATGCCCGGCCAACCGAACATTAGCGCCACCGCGGTGACCGTTGTGAATTCGTCCACGATCACCTGCACGTTCAACCTGGCAGGGGCCACGCCCGGCGCCTGGAACGTCGTGGTGACCAATCCCGACACCCAGTCGGGCACGCTGGCCGGCAGCTTCGCGGTGACCGGTCAGTTCACCGACATCGGCGCCGCGCTGGCCGGCGTGGCATACTGCGACGTGGATTGGGGCGATTACGACAACGACGGGTTGCTCGACCTGGCGCTCGCGGGCGACACCGGAGCGGGATATGTCACCAAGGTTTACCGCAACCTGGGCGGCGCGAGCTTCACGGACATCGGCGCGCCGCTGCCGGGGATCACGCACACTTCGCTGGCCTGGGGCGACTACGATGGCGACGGCAACCTCGACTTGGCCCTCTGCGGGCTCGACAACGGCCTCATGCCAATCAGCCGGGTCTATCAGGGCGACGGAGCGGGCAACTTCATCGACGCTGGTGCGGGCCTGATCGGCGTCCAGGATGGCTCGGTCGACTGGGGCGATTATGACAACGACGGCGACATGGACCTCGCCCTGACCGGATATGATGCCGCGGGCGTTCCGTTTGCCATCGTCTACCGCAACGACGGCGGCGGCGCGTTCACGGACATTGGCGCCGCCTTAATCCCCGTCGGACTTTCGGAAGCCGTCTGGGGCGACTACGACAACGACGGCGATCTGGATCTGGCCCTGGCCGGACGAGACGCCGCCGCCAACCCGGTGACCCGACTCTTTCAGAACAACGGCGGCGTGTTCATGGACAGCGGCGTTCCTTTCGTCCTGGCCGATTCCTGCCTGATGGCCTGGGGCGATTACGACTACGACGCCGATCTGGACCTGGTCGTGGCCGGGGCCGCCGGAGGCATTGACAGCACGATCCTCTACGACAATCAACTTGCCGTCTTCCCCAACACCGGAGTGGCCTTCACCGGCGTGAGCAACGGCGACGTGGCCTGGGGCGATTATGATAATGACGGCGACATCGACATCGCCCTGACCGGTGCAGCCGGCGGCGTACCTTACACCACACTCTACCGCAACGACTTCGTCACCTTCACCGCGATGGGCATGGGGCTTGCGGCGATGATGGACTCAGCCGTCGCCTGGGGCGACTACGACAACGACGGCGATCTGGACCTGGCTCTAGCCGGCTTCAGCGGCAGTGCGTTCCAGAGCAAGATCTACCGCAATGGCGCGACGGCGCCCAATACGCCTCCTGCGGCGCCGATGTGGTCACTTCCGCCAACGGTGTCCTGGAACAAGATGACGTTCAGTTGGAATCCCGGCACCGATATTGAGACGCCGCAGGCCGGATTGTCGTATAACCTGCGGTTGGGAACGGCTCCGGGCGGACAGGACGTGACGCCCGCGATGGCCGACCCAACCACCGGTTTCCGCCGCGTTCCGGCCCTCGGCAACGTCCAGGAGAACCTGCAGTGGTCGGTGATTGTCCACGTGCCCGGCACCTACTACGTGAGCGTGCAGACGGTCGATGCGGCCCTGGCCGGTTCGCCATGGGCGTCCGAACAGCCGGTCGTGGTGCCGCCGATTCCCGGCGACGCCGATCATGACGGTTCGGTGGACGTTGGCGATCTGGCCATTCTGGCCAGTAATTACGGAACGACCAGCGGCATGGGTTGGGCCGACGGCGACTTCAATGGTGACGGAGCGGTCGGCGCGGGCGACCTGGCCATCCTGGCCAGCAACTATGGCCAATGTCTTTGACGGCTGCATCGGGATGCTTCAGGCCGGGCGAAGGACGAGACGGATCGGACTACCATCTGAGCTTGCGCCAGCGTCGCCAGGCTGAGGCGCGGGCAGATCGCAGACGGCACGGAAGACCGGTGATACCATGCTCCGGTCCAGGACAGGAAAGACCCGCCACGGGGACTGATCCTCACAATCGCGACTTCCTGACAACGGCAAGCGGCCACATGGAACGGACAAAATACACCAGTAGGTTGACAAACCCACTTGCGGCACTACAATCGCGGCCAAACACGGTCATGAACAGGAGCCGGTCATGGTCGAACGCCAGCACAATGACGCTTACTACGTCAATTACGCCGATTTCTTTGACGGTCTCAAGCCGGCCGCAGGCCAGGAGAAGCTGCCGCTGAGGGTTTCCGGCGTCTCGCACCGCAAGGTATACGAAACACCCGAAGGCCCCAAGTGGAGCTGCTGGACCAGCCTGATGCAGTGGCCCGACGGCCGCCTGCGGGTGCTCTTCAGCAACATCGAAGGCACCTTCGACGGGCTGGAAAAGGGGTACCACTGGGAATACCTGACCCCCCTGCCGAAGGAAATGAGACGCGGCTGGCTGTCCCTGGACTCGGCCGACGGCGGCCGGTCGTGGCAAAAGCAGAGGTTCTACGACTGGTCCGACAGCACCAAATCGCTCGTGCTGCCGGCGCTGGCCCTGGACAATCGGACGCTGCTCGGAATCGGCGGACGGTGGTCCACGTGGGATATCGAGAAAAACAACTACCACTTCTACGGCGAGATCGCCTCCGTACGATCGACCGACGACGGACAGACCTGGAGCGAGCCGGTGGCGGTGAACGATCCGTCTCACAGCCTCCTGGTCTGGTGCCATCCGATCCGCCTGTCGGACGGTACGGTCGTGCTGCCCGCCTACGGCTGTCTGGACCATCCCGACCCCGCCAGCGGTACGATCTCTCCGGCCACTGACGCGGTGCTGTTCTTCTCAAGCGACAGCGGCCGCTCGTGGTCCGCTCCGCTGGTGGTCGCCCGCGGCCTGCCTGATCGGTCCAACGACGAACCGGAGGCGGTCGAACTGGCCAACGGCGACATTCTCGTGGTGATCCGCCACGCGAACCCGCAGGCGACCGGGGCGGAGGTCTATCTGAACTGCGGCCAGGTCGTCGTCCGCAAGACTGCCGACGGCTGGAAGGCGGGTCCGTGGACGACCACGCCGATGGGCTTTCGCGGCTTTCCCGCCCTGCTCCGGACGGCCGACGACGTCCTGGTCTGCGCGGGCTCGGGCAATCAGTTCAACTTCAGCCTCGACAATGGACAGACGTGGAGCCAGACGCTGCAACTGGGTGATCCGGCGGTCAACCGCCACAACCACTACCCTCGGCTGGTCGAAACCGCTCCGGGCCGGGTGCTGTCGGTCTACCACGTCGGCAACCACTGGCCCTACCCGCCGCCAGAAGACGAGTGGATCCACGCCACCGAACTGCATCTGGAGAGAGTCTAGGTAGCCATGGAAAGACATCCAGGCGGTGTCCCCTCATGGGATTCTCGTCCTTGATCAACTAGATCGCGCTACTACAATGACGTGCTGATCCTTTAGCCGGTTGGTCTCGTGGGACGACCACTCGGCCGACACCATCCGGTTTCGGATTCGACTCAAAGTGTGATTCAGGCGGAGCGGCAACATGTCACAGAAGAAGGGCATGTGGATGATCGAGCCGCAGCGGTCGGATGATCCGGTCATCGCGTTCGCATCTGAGGAGTTGAACCGCTACCTTTGTGCGATGGGCGTTCAGGAAGGCCCGCGGTTCGACCTGTGGATTGAATGCCCCGAAGCAATAGGCCTGCGCGAAGACGGGTTCCGGATCGAGTCCGAGGCGGCACGGGTCATCATCCGCGGCGCCGGCCCGCGCGGTGTGCTCTATGGCGTATACGCATTCTTGGAGCTTCAGGGCTGCCGGTGGATCGGCCCGGGCGACGAGGTCGTGCCGCAGCGGACGGTGGTGGAACTTCCCAAACGCCCGATCATCGAAGAGCCCGCGTTCGCGATGCGGGGGCTGATCGACGCCACGTGCTTCGGTGACCAGTTTACCCTCTCCCAGATCGACTGGTCGGCCAAGATGCGTTTGAATACGTATCACCCTCAGTGGACGATCGAGTCGTGGGGCCGGGGCGCCCATAGCCACTGGATGCCCGAGTTCCGCAAGCGGGGGTTTCTAATCCAAGCGGGGGCCCACGACCTGATGTCGCTGCTGCCGCGAACCGAACGTAACGTAGCCGAGCGTCCGGAGTACTTCCGTCTCAAGAACGGACAACGCACCGGCGATCACAATCTCTGCACCGCCAGCCGCGAGGCCTTGGGGGTGATCCAATCCAACTTCCGGCGGATTGTCGAGGCGTGTCCCGAGATCGTGATCTGGCACGCTTGGCCGGACGACCTTCCCGGCGGCGGCTGGTGCGAGTGCGACCGGTGCCGCGCCCTTTGCCCGGCGGACCAGTCGTTACGAGTAAGCAATGCACTGGCCGAAGTGCTCGAGGAAATGGGCTCGCCGGCAAAGGTCAGTTTCATTGCATATCATGACACTGTCTGCGAACCGATGACGGTGCGCCCGCATCCCAAGGTCGTCGCCCTGCTGTCGCTGACAGAGCGGTGCGAAGTACACGGCATTGGTGGGTGCCTACGATGCGAGAGCTACCGTCGCCAGGCTGAGCAGATCCGCGAGGCGGGCTTCGCCGATGTGCTGACCTTCGAGCGGTACATCGACTCGTTCAAGTTCCGTTGGATGCAGCCGGTCACGCCAAGGGCGATCTTCGACGACGCTCGGCACTTTGCCGGCTGGGCCAGGCGGCCGTTGGCCCACCAGTGCTTCGTGATCATGGCCCGCGAGTGGCATGCCGCCTATCCAAACTACATGCTCTTCGCCCGCGCGGTTTGGAACCCGAACGCGGACCCGAACGCCCTGCTTGAGGACTTCTGCCAACACTGGTACGGCCGGGCGTCCGAACCCATGCTGAAGTATCACCGGGCGATGGTCGAGTTGTTCGAACTGGCCCTGGTCGGCTGCCAGTACGTCGGGAGCAAAGGCGGCTCGCTGCTGCTCGAGCCGCTCGATACGAGCGATCGGTTCGCCCTGGAGCACGCGAGCCGGATCGAGCAGGCCCAGTCGAGGCAGAGCAATTGCCGACTGCTGCTGGAGACGGCCGCAAGCGAGGTCGGTGACGACGAGGTCCTGGCCGATCGCATTCGCAGCGAGATGGATATCCTGCGAATCACGGACATCGAACTGGAGGGTCTCCGCCAGGCTGTACTCGGGACACACCACCGGGCGGTTTTCCTGGATGGCGGCGGTCAGGAGCACCGCGAAAAGGCCCGGCAGGCCCTGGAGCGGGTCCTATCGTGGGAACGCGAGTACCGACGATTCATCCGTACGATCGGTCTGAACGACGAGCCGAATTGGTACGTCGACTGGCTCTGCAAAGAGATCGGAAAACGCCTGGCCGACGTGACATGAAAGGCCCGTCGGATCAACCTGCCTTCGGTGAGAATCGTGCGTTTTGCTGAAGGCGACGGAATCGCTTACGGCAGGCGCCAGCGCGACCAGAGGATGGCGCAGTTCTTGTGCTCGTGGTCGGCCCGCTGGTAGTAAACAGTGAAGATTTCCCCGGAGGGTAGCTCGATCGAAGCCGGATAGCCGTGGTCGCGGGGTGGAGCGTCGTCGCGAAGGATGTACTCATCCGACCAGACTGCCCCTTCGTCTCGGCTGATGATCACCCGGTGGCCCAGCGGCGGCTTGCGGTAGGAATAGACGCACACCACCGCGCCCGACGAGTGGCGGATCAGGTGCGGCGGCGAACCGTACCGGCGCAGGTCTTTGGCCGGCGACCAGGTCTTGCCGCCGTCCTCGGATTCGGTCTGAAACAGGCTGAAACTGATGTACTTCTCGTTGGGACGCTTCGCATATTCATAGCGGATCATTCCGAGGAGCTTGCCGGACGGCAGCTCAACCATGTGCGGTTCGTGGAAGTTGTCCGGATGGGTGTCATCCGCCAGCGGCACGCGCCCCAGCGTAGTCCAGGTCTTGCCGTCATCGGTACTGCGACAGGCGAGAATCTGGCCGATGGGTTCCACCCCGTGAAAGGGAAACTCCTTGCCCAAATAGAGCAGCGAACCGTCGGCCAGACGGATCGGCCCGTGCGGAGCCGAAACGGGAACCGGATAGAAGTCGGACCACGCGCAGCCGTCGGAACTGGTCCGCACCCAAGACCCCTGCCACTTGCGAACCACCTCATCGGACCAGGTGTCGAATACCGCCTGCCAGCGGGCGATCTCGTCGTCCGAAAGCTTGTAGCTCTCCCTGGCCCACGCAAAGAGGCTGCGAACGTCGTAGACGAACCACGAGACCAGCAGCCTCTCGCCGCCGAGCGAAATAATCCCCGCGTCGCGGTCGTCCAACGGCGTGTTGTTGATGACGTTCGGACCGATCCACGTCCTGCCTTCATCCGTCGACTCGAAGATCGAGGTTTTGCCCCACGGGCAGACGTGGTCGAAACGCGGGCCGGACGCGGCCGCCACCAGCTTGCCGGAGGCGGTCCGGGCCACCGACGGCCAACCGAAATAGCCGTGGCGGTCGTCAGGAAGGAAGCAAACGGTACCGTGCTCGGCGGAAAGACGCTGCTCGGACATGGGACGATCCTTTCTGGACAAAGGCCTACGTTGGACGGATTCTACGCTCCGCGACCACGGAATCAAGGGCGAGAACGTTCTCGACATGCCGGCAACCAAACCGGATCGAGCAGTCGTTGACCCTCGCCGGCACGCCGGGTAGACTGGGGCCAAAACACAATCGACGGAGGATGCGGACATGGTGACGGCGATCATTATGGTCAACGTGCGGCGAGACGCGGTCAACGAGACGGCACAGAAGATCCTCGAAATGGAAGGGGTCTCCGAGGTCTACTCGGTGGGCGGCGAATGGGATCTGGTGGTGATGGTGCGGGCCAAATCCAACGAGCAGCTCGCCGACGTCGTGACCAGCCGCATGCTCAAACTCGACGCGATCACCAAGACCACCACCATGATCGCGTTCCGAACCTACAGCCAGTACGACCTGGAACGGATGTTCAGCATGTAAGGCAAGCCGTCCGCGGAGGCGGCGTCCCGTGTTGTCTGCGGGGGCGGCCGTTCGTATAATGGCCGTAGACGCGAAGGGAGCAGCGAACGATGCCGGCACGAGACTACTACGACATCCTCGGAATCTCGCGAAAGGCGAGCCAGGAGGAGATCAAAAAGGCCTACCGACAACTCGCCCGGAAATACCACCCGGACGTCAGCAAGGAAGCGGACGCAGCCGCCAAATTCAAAGAGGTCCAGGAAGCCTACGACGTGCTGTCCGACCCGCAGAAACGGACGGCCTACGACCAGTTCGGCCACGCCGGCGTGGGTATGGGCGCCGGCGCCGCCTCCGATCGCTCCGAACGGTGGAGCTACGGGCCGGGCGGCGCGAAGGTCTACACCTGGACCAACGAAGGCCGGCCGGGCGAACCGGATTTCGACATGAACGATCTATTCGGCGACCTGTTCAGCGGCGCCGCGAGGACCGACCGGTGGACCCGCGGACGGGGCCGGGCTCGTCCACGTCCCGAAACGGCCCGAGGAACCGACGTTGAGCACCAGGTAACGTTGGCCTTCGAACAGGCCGTCTGGGGCACCAAGATGCGGCTCTCGCTCCAGCAGCCCAACGAACAGGGTCAGGTGCACTCCGAGACGATCGAGGTCAAGATCCCGCCGGGCGTCACCAACGGCAGCAAGGTCCGCGTCAAGGGCAAGGGTAATCCCGGTTTCGCCGGCGGCGCTCCGGGCGACCTGTACATCACCGTCAACGTCACCCCGCATCCCTACTTCCGCCGCGAAGGGAACGACATCTACGTGGACGTACCGGTGACGGTGGCTGAGGCGATCCGCGGAGCCCGGGTCACCATTCCCACCATCGACGGGCCGACCGTGCTGACCATTCCGCCGGGCGCCAGCGGCGGTCAGAAACTGCGGCTGCGCGGCAAGGGCGCGCCGAATCCCAAGAAGCCCGAACAGGAACGGGGCGACCAGTACGTGGTGCTCAAGGTCGTCGTGCCCAAGGAACCGCCGGAAGGGCTGGACGAGGCGCTGGACAAGTTGCAGGAAGCCACCGGCGACCCGAGGGAAGGACTGGGATGGCGGCTGTAGGCTGCGCCGCCTTCTGCTTCCGTCGACGCCGAATAGCGAACGCATAAACCAACGGAGCGGCACGCGGCCGCTCCGTCTTCTGTTGGTATAGACTCGCTCGCCTACCAGAGCCAATCCGGCTCGGCCGGCGCTTGATCCGCTGGAGGCGGAGGAGGCGGCGTCTGGTTGCGAGGACGATCCCAGCCACGATTGTCAAACCCGCGCCCTCGTCCCTGCCCAGGCCCGAACCGCTCGTGCCGCGGACCAGGACGATCCGACCAGCCGGAACCCTGCGGCGGTCCGCCTCGACCCTCCCAGCGCGGCCCACGGTCCATGCCCTGCTCCTGGACCACTTCGCAGACCTTGTCGCGGAGCAAACCGAACTCCTCCGGTGTCAGAATCTGGCGGATCTGCTCGACGGCCTGTTCCATCACCTGGCGGCGAGCCTGGCGGTCGCCGCGATCGACGGAACGGAACTGCTCACGGAGACCGCGGACGATGTCCAGAACCTGTTCCTTCTTCTCCTGCGGCAGATCGGTCCGATCGAGGGCCGGCTCGATCACGCCCGGCCGGAGCATCATGCCCGCTCCGGCGCCGGGCCGCCCGCCCATCGGCCCTTGCCCACGCCCACTCCGCCCGCCGGCGCGCCGCATCTGCATCCGCTCGAGCCGCTCGCGCTGCTCGGGCGTAAGCACCTGATCGACCTCGGCCCGAAACGCCCGGGTCTTCTCGTTAAGCTGATTGGTCAGTTCCTCGACCTGCTGGAAATAGTCGCGGGCAAGTTCCCGATAGCGGGCCGTCTGGTCCTCCGTCATCTCCAGGGCGCGCGGAGCCATCCGAAGACGCTGGGCGATCAGGTTCTTGAGCCCTTCGCCCACTCCCGCCTTCTCCCGGGCCGTCGTCGGCGCCCGGGCCGGCTCGCCCGCCGTTTCCGACTGCGCCAGAATACGACTTCCCGCCGCAAGCACCAGAACGCCGCAGATTGATGCTGCAATGATCGAACGTCTCATGGCCTGTCCTCCTGAACCGAGTTTCGTATTCACCGTCCGGAGCTACAAACGGATGAGCCCAGCGGTTATTGCACCGGCGGTGAACCAACAAAAAGAGCGGCGCAAGCCGCTCCTTTTGACGGAGTTACCGGTATCAAAAAGCTCCGGTGCTTTTCACCGGTCTTCGATTATTCCCGCATATTCTCCTGGTCTTCCCAGTCCCACCAGTTCTCGCCCTGATCCTGTTCCTGAGACTCGCGGTAGTCGTAGCCGTCCTGATCGAACCCGAAATCGCCCCCTTGCGGCCCGCCCGGAGCATACTGACGTTGGCGGTACTGGCCCGAGGGCCCGCGCTGATCCTGGAACTGCCCGGGCCGCCCTCGCTGCTGGGTCTGACGGAAGTCGCGGCCGCCGGGCCCGCGACCGGCATACTGCTGCTGCCGCTCCAACCGAGAAGCCGTCTGCTGGAACTGCTGGAGTTCCTGCTCGTCAAGTACCTCGCGGATCTGGTCCATCATGTCCTGCTGGGCCGTCATCCGCTGCTGACATTCCTGTCGCATGTACTGGTGATACTTCTGGCGCGACTGGTCCAGGATATCGCGAACCTGCTGCTGCTTGTCCGGCGGCAGATCGACGCGGCGCAGGGTCTGCGCGATGGTCCGCGGGCCGTAGTCGAAGCGGGCCTCGGCCCCGCCGGGCATGGCGACGGCGAAGAAGCTCAGCCGCATGTTCTGAATGCGTTGGCGCGTCGGATCGTCCTGGGCAAGGTTGGCCAACTGCGTTCTCAACTCATTGGTCGCCTGATCGATCTGACTGACCAGACTGCGAATACGCTCCATGTGGGTCTGCCGAAGACTCTGGAACTGATTGCGCTGTTCCTCGTTGAGGTTCAGCCGCTCCGGCAGCCGGTCGAGGCGGCTCTGATAGCGTTCCACCAGCCTCTGGCTGGTCTGCTGATCCCGTGGTTGAGCCTGCGCCTGCGGTTGGGCCTGTTGCTGATCCTGCTGCTGAGCCGCCTGTCTCGCGATTGGCGATTCGCCTTGCGGCTGCTCCTGTGGGGTCTGTTCCTGAGCCTGCTGGCCTTGCTGAGCCTGCTGTTCCTGTGGTTGGTTCGGGTCCTCGGTGGTCCCCTGCTGCTGGGCGATCACCAGCGAACCGATGAGCAGACCGACCATTCCGGCGCAAACCAGGATTATGCTGAGACGTCCCATGATCGACTCCTCCCCAATGGCATGTGCTCCTGTGCGGACGGGAACATCCCGTCTTCCCCCGCAATCGGACGGTGTACGTTGCGTTCCTGCGAATCCAAGCGACGCTGACTCGCCGATCCGGCGGTCAGCCACCCCTGTTATCGGTTATTATATAGATGGCCTGGGCGGTCCGCAAGTTCAAAAGGGGCCCGCGGATCTCGCGCCCGCACCCGTCCAGGCACACTCGCCCGACCGTCGTGACGCCCATCAAGTTGCAGAAGTCTTCGAAATCGCGGAGCGAGAGAAACCGAATGCGCTCGGTGTCGTACCAGGTGTTCGGCAGCGAGGCGGTCTGCGGCGCGACGCCGCAGCCCGCGAGGCGCCAGCGGGCCTGCCAGTGGGCGAAGTTGGGAAAACTGATGATGGCGTAACGCCCGATCCGCAGCATCTCTCGCAGGACCAATTGAGGGTTGCGGACTTCCGGCAGGGTCTGCGAGAGCACCACGTAATCGAAACTGCGGTCGGCAAACTCCGGCAGCCCTCGGTCCAGGTCGTGCTGGATCGCGGTCAGCCCGCGGCCGACCGCCTCCAGAACGCGCGGCTGTTTGATCTCGACGCCGCACGTGCGCACGCCGCGGTCGATCGCAAGCAGTTGGAGCAGCCGGCCGTCACCGCAGCCGAGGTCCAGGACGGCCGAACCCGGCTCCACGAGGCGCTCGATCACCGGAAAGTCCGGCCGACGACCGATCAGTTCCCGTTCGCTCTGCCCGTTCTGGGCGAACGGCAGAACGGCCCGACCGCTACGGACCCGCCGGAGCGTCGAGCCAAGAAACCCTCGCAGCAGACCGCCGAGCGTCTCGGGCTCCAGGAGAAACGCATCGTGGCCGTACGGCGACTCGATGTTGCAGTACGTCACGTCGCGGCCGCCGGCCAGCAGAGCCCGCACCATCTCCTGCGACTGCTCCGGCGGAAACAGCCAGTCGCTGGTAAAGCTGCCGATCAGAAACCGGCAGCGCGTGCGGGCGAACGCCTCACGCAGCGAACCGTACAGCCCGGCCAGATCGAAATAGTCCATCGCCTTGGTGATGTAGAGGTAGCTCTTGGCGTCGAACCGCTCGACAAACCGCTGGCCCTGATAGTCCAGATAGGTCTCAACCGCGAACTCGCTGTCGAAGTCGTACCGATACTTTTCCGCGTGGCGCAGCGCCCGGCCGAACTTGTCGTCCATTGACCGCTCGGAAAGGTACGTGATGTGCCCGATCATCCGCGCGATGGCCAGACCCTCTCGCGAAGCGGCGCCCTTGGCGCAGTCGCCGTCGCGGAACCGGGCGTCGGCCATGATGGCGTGACGCCCCACCGCGTTAAACGCGATCGCCTGAGCTGAGAGACACGCCGTCGTCGCCACCGGAATCGCCGACACGACCACATCCGGAAAGCGCGTAGCCCATTCGAGTACCTGCATCCCGCCCATCGATCCGCCGACCACCGCCAGCAGCCTCTCCAGCCCCAGATGATCCGCCAACGCCTTCTGGACGCGAACCATATCCGCGATGGTCACCACGGGAAAATCCAACCCCCACGGTTCGCCCGTCGCCGGATTGATCGAACACGGGCCGGTGGTGCCCTTGCAGCCGCCGAGGATATTCGAGCAGACCACGAAGTACCGGTCCGTATCGATCGGCTTACCCGGCCCGACCATTTCGTCCCACCAGCCGGGCTTGCGGTCCTCGGGACTGTGCCGGCCGGCCACGTGGGCATCACCCGAAAGGGCGTGACAGATCCAGACCGCGTTGTCCTTGCCCTCCGACAACCGGCCGTACGTTTCGTAGGCCACCTGGATCGGGCCCAGCCGCCGCCCGCAGTCCAACTGCAACTCGTTGGGCGGCACGAAAAGCTCGACCGTCTGCGTCTCGACAATGCCGATCGATCCGTCCGTCATAGTCCCTCCCGCTAGCCCTTCGCAGCCGCGGTCAGCGCCTGGTCCAGGTCGGCGATGATGTCGTCAACGTCCTCCGTTCCCACCGAGATGCGAACGAAGTCGTCGCTGACCCCAGCCGCCCGCCGCTCATCCGCCGAAAGCTGCTGATGCGTTGTGCTGGCCGGGTGGATCACCAGCGTCTTGCTGTCACCGATGTTCGCCAGGTGCGAACAGAGCCGCACCGACTCGATGAACCGCACCGCTGCGTTGTACCCGCCCTCAACGCCGAAACCGAACAGGGCGCTCCAGCCGCCGAAGTACCGCTTGGACCGCTCGTGGCTGGGATGTCCGCCGAGCGACCCCGAATTCACCCACGCCACCCGCCGATCGTCGGCCAGCCACTTCGCAACGGCCTCGGCGTTCCGGCTGTGCTGCGGCATCCGAAGGTGCAGCGTCTCAAGCCCCTGTAGAAACAGCCATGCGTTGAACGGCGAGAGACACGCCCCGTAGTCGCGCAGAATCTGGCACCGGGCCTTGGCCAGATACGCCGCCGCGCCGAACCGCTCCAGGTAGCGCAGCCCGTGATAGCTCTCATCCGGTTCGGTTAACTCGGGGAACTTCCCGTTGCCCCAGTCAAATCGCCCCGAATCGACGATCATGCCGCCAATGCTCGTCCCGTGACCGCCGATGAACTTCGTGCAACTGTACACGGCCAGATCGACGCCATGCTCGAACGGACGGAACAGAATCGGAGTCATCACCGTGTTGTCACAGACCAGCGGCACGCCCGCCTTGTGGGCGATCTCCGCCAGGCGTTGGAAATCCGGCACGTCATTGCTCGGATTGCCCACGCTCTCGACAAAAACCAGACGCGTCCGGTCCCGGATCGCCCGACCGAACGCCTCGGTGTCGGTTGGCTCTACAAAAGTGGTTTCAATGCCGAGCCGGCGAAGCGTGTGAGCGAACAGGGTAACCGTCCCGCCATACAGGGCGCTCGAGACGACGACGTGGTCACCCGCACCGGCAATGTTGAGCACCACCGCGCTGATCGCAGCCATGCCGGAACTGAAAGCCAGCCCGCCGATCCCGCCATCCAGATCGGCCATCCGCTTCTCCAACACGTCCACCGTCGGGTTCCCGATCCGGCTGTAGATGAACCCCTCCCGCTCCAGCCCGAACAGACCGGCCGCGTGGTTCGGGTCGTCGAACAGGTAGCTGGTCGTCTGCGAAATCGGAACCGCCCGTTCGCCCGACCCGCCCGGCCTTTGGCCGCTATGAATGCACTTCGTTGATACATTATAATTATCAGCCATGCAAAAGACCCTCCTTGCCAAATACCCTCGCATCGCCTTCACTATATTGAATTTTTATTCACCGTCAAGCGTTTTCTTGCGGTCATCTTAAGCCCCGTCATCGCTCACAGCAGCAGTTTCAGTGCCGCAATGGCTGAACCGATACTTTCGAAAGAACGGCAGAGCATATACATCACGACAAGCAACAAGGGCTGCCCTGCCGGTCACCCGACCGGCCGGTAGCACGATGACAACCGAATCAGACAGACGGATTACCGCTTGATGAAGTGGTCTTGTTTGGTGCTGATAACATGCTGTGTGACGGCTTGGGCGGCGGATACCCAACCGGCAGAACCCCGACGGGTGACCCTCGTCACCACGCCCCACCCCACCTACTTGTCCGCAGCCAAGGTCATCGAGGAGTCCCTGGCCAAATCGGGCGTGCATCTGTCTCGTCTGGAACTCAAGGAAAAGACTCCCCAATTCGCCCGAGAGTTGCGTAAAACCAACCCCGATCTGATCATCACGGTCGGCTCCATCGCCACCGAAACGGTTCTCACGGATGGTCCCAACGTGCCGGTGGTTCACTCGATGGTGCCGAATGCAGCCGACCTGGTTCTGCCCAATGAAAACGACCAGGCAACCAAACGAACGACGGGCGTGACGACCGACGTCTCACCGACCGACCAACTCGCATGGATCGCCATGCTGGCCCCGGAAGTCCGGACGATCGGCCTTCCGTACAGCGACAACACCGCCCAAACGATGCGTGCTTTGCAGGCCGAGGCCAAGGTGAAGAACCTAGTCGTCGTGCCGATCCCATCGCAAAAGGACGAATTCTCGAAAACCCTCAAAACGCTCTCGGAAAGGAACTGCCAAGCCGTCCTGATGCTGCCGGACGCCGGAGTCTACAACTCGCCCAACGTCCAGGCCCTGCTGCTGTGGGGCCTGCGACAGAAACGGCCGGTCTGGTCGTTTTCACCGAACATCGTCAAGGCCGGAGCCTTCGGGGCCCAGTACAGCGACACCGACGAGGTGGCCCGACAAACAGCCGAACTGGTGATGCACATCCTGGCGGGTCATGACCTCGCCAAGCTGAACCTGCAGTACGCCAACAGCATCCACACCGCGATCAACATCCGCACCGCCGCCATGATCGGACTGCCGGTTGGCGAAGAGACGCTTGAGAAAGTGGATGAGCGGTTTGGAGACAAGCAGTGAGGCGTCGACAGTCTGGAAATCTCTCATATTGGAGGCTGTGCGTCGGGCTGGCGGCGGCGATTGCCCTCGTGCCGACGATGCGGATCAACGCCCAGGATCTTGCCGCGACCGAAGAGGTGCTCGAGGACATTGACCTGTTGAGTCTCGAAGTGCCGGTGGTCGTCACCGGCGCGACCCGTCGAGCCCAGAAGATCGAGGACCTGCCCTACGCCGTGACCGTGCTTACCGAAGAGGATATCCGAAGCTCAGGGGCCGACCGGATTGCCGACCTGTTCCGGCTGGTGCCCGGCGTGGACGTTGGCAGCGTGCTGTACGGATGGAACGTCGTCTCGCCGCGCGGCTTCTACTCGATGACCTCCGACCAGGGCTTGGTGCTGGTGGACGGACGCAGAATCTACGAGCCTGTTCTCGGCGGAACCGACTGGAGTTGCTGGCCTTTCCTGCTTGAGGACATCGAGCGGATCGAGGTCGTCCGTGGACCGGCCGCGGTAAGCTGGGGAAGCGGAGCGACCGACGGGCTGATCAATATCGTCACCAAGGACCCGGTCGACCAACTCGGTCTGACCGTCCGCGGTCGAGGCGGCTCGCGCGGCACCAATCAGGAATACCTTGGATACGGCTTTACCGAAGGCAAGCTGCGGATGCGGGTCTCCGGAAGCCACCAGGGCACCGACGGATACCTGGACGGCGGCCTCTGGAGCGTCCAGGACGACTCGAAGATCGGCCATCTGAGCCTCTACGGCATCTACGACGTCGACGCCAATGACACCATCATCTTCTCGGGCGGCAGTTCCATCGTGGACGGGCTCTACTCGCCCAACCCGATTGTCCTGATGGGCCGGACCAACCCCAATTGCCAGTCCAACTACCTGATGACCCGATGGCAGCACCAGGTCGCCGAGGACAACCGCTTCGAACTGACCGGGTTTTTCAACGACTTCTTCCAGGACACCGGCATGCCGATGATCCAGTACCGATATCAGCAGTTCGGACTGGAGTTCACCCACTCATTCAAGCCGGCTGATCACCATACCCTGACCTGGGGCGTCGACACCCACGCCGATATCACCGATGCCGGCGACGCTTACCCTCAGTTCCTGCGCAAAGATTTCGTGGGCACCGGCAACATCGGCGTCTACGTCCAGGACGAGTGGCAATTCGCCCCCAAATGGTCGCTGGACCTCGGCGGACGGATCGACTACGAGTTCTACGGCGGATGGGAACCCAGCGCTCGCGCCGCCATCTCGTATAAGCCGACCGATAAGTCAATGATCTATGGCGCCGTCTCCAGGGCATTCCTAATGCCGCCGGCCGCCGGACGGTTCGTGGACTTCCCGATGATGCTGTGCCTCGGACGGACGGTCGCCCTCCCCGACCTCGATACCACCACGCTGATGGCCTACGAGATCGGATACCGCCAGACATTCTTCGACAAGCTCAAGACCAGCCTGACCCTCTACTGGCACGAGTACAACGACATCTTCGGCTCGACCACCGACTTCGCCAAGGAGAACCAGCCGCTGGTCGACTCCCGATACCACAATTTGGGCGGGTCATCGATCTACGGCATTGAGCTCGAAGCCGAGTACCCGATCACCGACAAACTCCTGCTCCTGGGCAACTACACCTACCAGGAAATCGACTGGCGGGGCTCCACCCCCTTCGTCGGCGCCATGGACGCTCCGACGCCGCCCGAACACAAGTTCATGGTCGGCGCCCGCTACAGCCCGCACGACGACTGGCACTTCTCCGGCCACTTCTACTACACGGATTCGACGTTCGCCAGCAACCCGAATATCCCGATCGCCCCGCAACGGATCGATTCCTATTTCCGCCTCGACCTGCGGGCTGAGCATGAATTCTGGAACGATCGCGGCTGGATCGCGGTCGGCGTCAGCAACCTGCTGGACCCGGCCCATCCCGAAGCCACCTCCATCTTCACGACCCAGGCCCAGGTCCCCCGGATGGTCTACGGCGAGATCCGCATCAACTTTAACTAGGCGTCGCACACGCCGATCCGTCACCCGAGCGGGCCCTCCTTTCTTGTTTCTTCAGCCGGATCCGCTTGCCCCGCCGCCCGCCAATCCTCATAATAGTGGCGTTTTCCCAGTTTCTTTTATAAGGTGGACGTCATGGCCAAGCAGGTTCTGGTAGTCGGCGGCGGATCGATCGGCGAGCGGCACGCGCGGTGCTTCGGCAAGGTGGACGGCGTGGCCGTCAGCATGTGCGAAATCAACCCGCAGCTTCTCGAACAACTCAACGCGAAGTACGCCTTCGAGCGGACGTTCACCAACTGGGACGACGTGCCACTGGGCGACTTCGACGTCGCGGTGATCTGCACGCCCGCCAACTTCCATCTGCCGATGGTCAGCCGAGCCCTCGAATGCGGCTGCCACGTGCTGTGCGAAAAGCCCCTGGCCGTCGACCCGCAAGGGGCTGACGAGGTGATCGAACAGGCCAAACGTTCCGGCCTGACCACCGCCGTCGCCTACGTCTGGCGCTGCAATGCGGCGACGCGGGCCCTCAAGGAAGTCATCGGCTCCGGACGGCTGGGGCCGATCAGGCAGGTGGTCGGCTTCTGGGGCCAGCATTTCCCCACGTTCCGACCGGCCTACGCCAAGGTCTACTACAAGGACCACAAGACCGGCGGCGGCGCGATCCAGGACGCCATCACCCACAACATTAACGCCATCGAGTGGATGCTGGGGCCGTCGCAGTCGGTCTACTGCGACGCCGACCACATGGTCCTGCCTGACGTCGAGGTCGAGGACACCGTGGCGATGACCCTGCGATTCCCGCAATCGGCGATCGGCGTGATGACCATCAACCAGTTCCAGAAGCCCAATCAGGGGTTCTACGAGTTCGTCGGCGTCGAGACCAGCGCGCGGTTCTGGTATCCGACCATGTCGGTCGAGGTCTTCGATCCGCAAACCCAGAAATGGGATGGCAAGGCGTATCCCATCCACGATCGGGACGAGATGTTCATCGCCCAAGCCGAGACGTTCCTGCGCTGCGTCGAGACGGGCGAACCGGTCCCGTGTACGCTGGAAGAGGGCCTAGCCACCCTTCGGACCATCCGCGCCGCCTTCCAGTCGTGGGAGACCGGCCGGGCGGTCAAGACCGGCAACTCCGCATAGGCCCCGGAACGAGCGGGCCAACCGCCTATAATTGACGTAACCGACGGCGGAGAGTCTGATGCACGTGATCAACAGCAAACCCGATGCCCGTCTGGTCGCGGGCAAGCTCAAGGGCTTGCTGCGCGGCCAGGTCCTGGCCGACCGGGCCAGCCAACTGCTCTACAGCACCGACGCCAGCATCTACCGCGTCGTCCCGCTGGTGGTGGTTCAGCCGGTCGACGCCGACGACGTGGCCCGAACCATGCTATTCGCCGCCGAGGCCCAGGTCCCTCTGGCCCCGCGCGGCGCTGGAACCGGCTTGGCCGGCGAGTCGCTGACCACCGGCATCGTCCTCGATTTCACCCGCCACATGACCGGACTGGCCGACAGCGACGACGAGAACACCGTGCGGGTTCAGCCGGGTACGATCCTGGACCGCGTCAACCAGACATACCAGCCGCGCGGCTGGCGATTCGGACCCGACCCGTCCAGCGCCTCGCGGGCCACCGTCGGCGGCAGCATCGGCAACAACGCCACCGGCGCCCATTCCCTCCGCTACGGCTACACCGATCAGCACGTCGAGCAGCTCGAAGTCGTCCTCTCGGACGGACGGCTGTTGACGCTCAGCGGGAATAGTGATGACGAACTGGCCCGACGGGCCTATCAACTCCTGGCCCCCAAAAAACACCAGATCGCCCAGCACTGGCCGAAAGTTCAGCGCAACCGCGCGGGTTACAACCTGCCCGGCACGCTGAGCAACGGCCACGCCGACCTGATCCGCCTGATCGCGGGCTCCGAAGGCACGTTGGCTGTGATCACCGCCGCGACGCTCAAGCTGGTCCCGGTCAAGAAGGTCAGCCTCCTCCTGCAGGCCAATTTCGACAGCCTCGACCTGATGGGCGAGGCGCTGCCGGACATCCTGAAATACGATCCATCCGCGGTCGAACTGATGGACGCCGCCCTCCTGGCGATGGCCAAGCAGGCCTATCCGTCGCTGACCTCGGTGCTGCCGGACGCCGCTGCGTCACTGCTGATCGAATTCGACGCGGACCAAAAGGACGACGCCGCCGGACGCCTGGAGGATTGCCGCCAACAGCTCGCCCAACGCTGCGGCAGCCATGCCCAGCTTCGACGCTTCGATGACCCAGCCGACCAGGCCCGCCAGTTCGAAGCCCGCAAACGCGCCGTCCCCCTCCTCTATCGCAAGGACCCGATCAACCAGCCGATCCCCGCCGTCGAGGACATCGCCATCCCGCCCGAAAAGATGGCCCAGTACGTCGCCGGCATGCAGCAGATCTTCCAGAAGCACGACCTCCAAGCCACCTACTACGCCCACGCCGGACCCGGTGAACTGCACATCCGACCCTACCTCGACCTGCGAACGCCCGAACACCGCAAGGTCCTCGCTCAACTCGCCCGTGAAGCCTATCAGTTGACCTGGCAGCTCGGCGGCACGATCAGCGGCGAACACGGCGTCGGCCTCCTGCGGGGCTGGGCCCTCCGCAAGCAGTACGGCCCGGTCTACGACCTGATGGCCGAGGTCAAAAAACTCTTCGACCCGCAGAACATCCTGAACCCCGGCAAGATCATCACCGAGGAAACCGACCTGCCGCTCGATGCGATCCGCGCCGAGGTCGCGCCGACCGCCAGGGCCTCGCAGAACGTCCTGGACTTCGGCGAACGCGACCTGTTCCGCATGGCCGACCTGTGCAACGGGTGCGGCGAGTGCAAGTCGTGCAGCGGCGACCAGCTCATGTGCCCGGTGTTCCGGGCCAGGAATGATGAGGCCCTCTCGCCTCGCGGCCGGGCGGCGATCCTCCGCGAGTACCTGGCCGGCAACCTGACCGACGAGGACCTCCAAAGCTATCCGGGCGACCTGAGCATGGACCTGTGCCTGCTCTGCGGCAACTGCGCCCGCGAGTGCCCCAGCGGCGTCGATACGCCCACGCTCGTCATCGAAGCCCGCGCCCGCCGCAACGCCGTCCGACGGCCCAAGCTCAGCCAGCGGTTCTTCGCCCACAGCGACAAGGTCATCGCCCTCGCCTCCAAATTCGGTCCCATCTCCGACCTGATGTCGCGAAACCCGCTGGTCAAACGAGTCTTCGAACTCGCCTTCAACGTGCATCCGGCCCGGTCGATGCCGCCGTTCGCCTCAGCCGGGTTCCTGTGGAAAATCCGCCGACTCGTCAAGAAGTACAAGGTGGAGAAACCCGTCCACCGCGCCGTCTGGTTCCTCGACCTGATGCCGCGATACCACGATCCAGCCCTCGCCGAAGCGTTCGTCCAGGTCTGCGCCAAGAACGGCATTGAGCTGGTCGTTCCGCCGCAGAAACCCTCCGGCATTACCGAACTGGTCTACGGCCACATCGACAGCGCCCGGCGAATGGCCCGATACAACCTCGACCATCTCAACGCCGCCCTCGCCGACGCCGAGATGATCCTGTGCCTTGAACCGACCGCCACGCTGTGCCTCAAGAAGGAATACGCCTACCTCGTCCGCAGCGGCAAGACCGTCACGGTGGCCGACGCGGCGAAGGACGCCACCGCTTTCCTGCTTGAACTGGCCCGCGAAGGCAGGCTCAACACCGACCTGACCGCCAAGCCGATGCACCTGGCCTATCACTGCCCGTGCCACACCCGCCTGCTGGGCCTCGAAAGCCCCGGCCGCGAACTGCTCGCGATGATCCCGGAACTGAAAGTCACCCCCCTTCCCGCCCAATGCTGCGGCCTCTCCGGGACTTTCGGCATGCAGGCCGACAAGTACGGCCTCTCGATGCAGATCGCCGAAACCCTCCGCGCCGCCGTCGAAACACTCCACCCCGACGCCACCGCCTCCGAATGCTCCACCTGCCGAATGCAGCTCCACCACCTCGCCAACCTCCCCAGCCGCCACCCCATCGAACTCCTCGCCCAGGCATACGGCTGATTTGACAAGATCAGGCGACCCGATTTATAATACTCATCCATGATTAGCGAGAGCATCCTTCAACAAGCGACCGATATCCTCGTGGAACGATTTGCCCCGCAGAGGATCATCCTGTTCGGCTCGCATGCCCGCGGCGACGCCGACGAGCGAAGTGACGCCGACATCCTGGTCATCTGCACGTTCTCGGGTAGCCGGCGGGCTGTGATGGTGGCCATGGATCGGGCCCTGCGCGGCTTGGGATTGGCCCGCGACATCATCGTTCTTTCGCCCGAGGAATTCGAGCGGGACCGCGACATCCCCGGAACCATCGCCAGACCCGCATCGCGCGAAGGCAGGACGCTCTATGAAAGAAACTGATCGGCAGCGCATGCGGAAGGTTGCGGAATGGCTGGCCTTTGCCGATGATGACATACGTCTTGCCCGACACGCAATGGCAATGGAGTCACCCGTGCCTTACCGCCTCGTCGCATACCACGCTCAGCAGTGCGCCGAGAAGCATCTCAAGGCGTTTCTCGTCTCCCGCAACGTCGACTTCCCGTACACGCACAACATTTCAACGCTGCTGGAGCTATGCACCCCACATACCGACTGGAGCGAAACGCTTGCGGAAGCGGAAGAATTGACGCCTCACGCCATCACCACCCGGTACCCCGGTCTCCATGATCAGGTCGGTCGCGATGACGTAACTCGCGCCATGGACCTTGCGGAACGTGTGCGAAAGGTGGTGCGAGAAGCACTGGGCGAGATGGGCAGGGAGTTCTGATTACTGTTGGCACAACCTGATCCGCTTCTTCCGGCTTCCTCACGGACGCAGCCTGCTCAAAACGGTTGGACCTAGCGAGAGGTGACTGAGTGCAGAACATTCTGAAGAAGGTCAGCTACCATGCCGTCTACGACGATTCGATTCTGGACGCGCTTCAGTTTGCGCGGCAGCATGGTTTTACCGGAGTCCAGGTGGCGGCGGAGACGCCGCATCTGGACGTCACGAACCTGACCGACGGCCAGTGCGCCGAAATCGCCGCGTTCTGCTGCGAACACAATCTGCGAACGACCTTGCACGGACCGGACTTCACCGCGTCGCTCTTTGCCACCAACCGCCTTCTGCGGGAAGGCCTGTTTGGCTACCTGAACTCGCTGATCCAAGCCGCCGAGAAGCTCGGCTGCCCCATCATCACGCTGCACGCGGGAGCACCTCCGAGCTTTGGCACATCCCCGCGTACGGGACGTTCGATCTCTGAAGCGGACGCCAAAACATTCCAGCGGGCATTGGAGGAGAACCTCCGTCGCCTGAGCGAAATGACCGGCGAGCGGGTAACCGTCTGCATCGAAAACTTCCAGCTCACACCCATGGCAACGGAGGCGCTCGAACCCTTTCTCGAACGCGGCGAGCTTGCGCTCTGCTGGGACCTGCCCAAGGCCCACGACGACCCGCATGTCCAGGCCTTCATGTGGCGGAACCTCAGCCGCATCCGCCAGGTCCACCTCCACGACGTCACCGACGGTTCCTCCCATCAGGTCATCGGCACAGGCTCGATGGACTTTGACGCCTATCTGCCCCGCTTGGCGCAAGCCGACGTCCTCGACTACTGCATCGAAGTCCGCCCACGGGAAAAAGCCCTCGAAAGCCTCGATAATCTCAAGCAACTCGTCCAGCGCCACTGACGATCCGTCTTCAAAGAGCCGCGACTGTGAGGGAGCGGGGCCTACCTACACATCGTCACCAACAAGCCGTCAACCCTCCCGCGCCAACCGTTTCCGCGCCAAAACCACCGCATCGGGATTCACGTCGCAGCCGACCCAGCGACGCTTCAGCCGCTTCGCCGCCACCAGCGCCGTCCCGCTCCCACAGAAGAAATCGGCCACCACGTCGCCCTCATTACTGCAACACCCGACAATCCGCTCCAACAGCTTCAGCGGCTTCTGATCCGGATACCCCTCCCGCTCGCGACCGACCGTGCTCAAAAACGGAATCTCCCAGACATCGGTGACCGCCGGACCGCGACGATCGAAGTACAGCCGCCCCTTCTTCGTCATCTTGTACGGCCGGCCCTCCTCGTCGTAATTCATGCCGTCCGTCCGATACTCACCCTCGCGAAGCTGATGAAACGTATGCTCGCCGAGCCGCTTGGCGTACGCCAGCACCGTCTGGTGCTTCCGCCCGAACCACTGCTTCGCCACGCCCCCCGTCCGGTAGCTCCAGATGATCTCGTTCATGAAATTCTCGGGCCCGAAGATCCGGTCCAGCATCACCTTCACGTAGTGCACCGTCCGGTAGTCCAGGTGCACGAACAAACTGCCGCGACGGGAAAGTACGCGGTGCATCGGCCGCAGCCGCGCCTCCAGAAACTCCAGATACCCATCCAAGCCGTCCCGCCACGAATCGCCGTAGTTCGCCCCGGACGCCCCGTTCCGCCGCGCCTGCGTGCAGAACGGCGGGTCGATGTAGATCAAATCGATCGCCTCATCACCGACACGCCCCAGCAGATCGGCGCAGTCGCAGCGGAAGACCGCGTTCGCGTGGCGGGAAATCTCCACCCGTTCGGGCAGCGGATCAGAAGATCGTGTGCTCCGCGCCGCCAAGGGTCTAGACCGGAATCAGGTCGGAAACGACCTTCACAAACGCATCGATGTGATCGACCATCATCGACAGCGGAAGGATCAGCAGCACCGTCCCCGAAACGAGCATGCCGACGGCTGAGAAACCCGGCTCGGTCTCCAACCCGGTCATCCGCCGCTCCAACGCCCGGCCCACCTGGTCGGAAAACTCCCGATCGCCCCCGTTGACGTTGACCGTCACGTTCCGCAACAGCCGAAACTCGCTGATCTCCAACTCGGCCCCGCGATCCGGAACCGCAAGCCGGTCCTCACCGTCCTGGCACCCAAGACCCAGCCCCTTCAGCGCCAACTCCAACTCGCGCCGAACCCGCTCCCGGTCGCAGTTGTACACCACCCATCCCGACCATTTCGACGGGGCAGCCAAAAAAACCACCGACACGCCGAACACCAACGCCAACGCCGCCCACAACACCCATCCCGCGCTCGAAAGCCACAGCACCGGCCACATCAGCACCGGGAAAAACACCAGCATCAGCCCCAGCCAGTCACGCCGGACGCTCACTACATGCACCCGCGACTGGCTGTTCACCAGCCCCAGAATGATGAAGTACAGCGCGACCGGGGCGATGTTCATCGCCACCTTCAGCACCAAGATCACCTCGCCGGCCGATTCCACTCCATCTCCTCCCTGACTGACCACATGGCAGGCCGCGATCCTCGACGGCCGCCCGCCACAAACGCAAACCGCGTCGCGGCAACCACTTAGATCATATAACCACTCCAAGCTCGGCGAAGCGACCTCACCAGGCCAACTCCACCGTCCCCTGCGATCCGCTCCTCCAAAGACTCCACTGATACTCTACCAGAATTAACGGAAAAGCGCAATATTTTTCTTGAGTTGACCTCGGACAAGCTAACCGCCTAGCCGACAACCGTCTCCGCAACGTTCCAGCCGCTGAGGGTCATCCGGCTCCACTGACCCCGCACCGCAATCCGGCGGGTCTCACCGGGCACCAGGCACAACCAATTGTCGCTCAGCAAAACGTACTCGTCCAGCGGCACCTCCAACCACACGCCGAACGCGACCACCTTGCCGGTGTTGGCCAACGTGATCCGCTCCGGCGACGCCTCGACCTTCACCTCGGCTGCGGCAAGCTCCCGCATCGGCGCCAGCGGGTACTTCTCGCCGGTCGAATGGGCCGACCAGTGGTGCGACACTTCGACCCCGGAACCGTCGGTCAGCACGCTGTAGAGCATAAACACCCCTTGCGGAAGCTTCGCCGCCGGCACCACGACACTATCCCAATGGGCGGGCGACTCCGGCTTGATGGCGACCGGCTTTGTGTTCTCGAACACCACGTCGCCCGCCGCCGAGAGCACCTTCGTGGTCACCGTGCCCTCGAAAGCCTTCGGCAGCGCATTGTGACCCCAAATCTCCGCTGCGAACTCCGCCCGGCCGCCCCACGCGATCGTCTCATACTTGGCCGACACGTGCACCGGCCGGTTGGCCCGGGCCAGCGCGAAATACGCCGGCTTCGGCTGAAGGTAGTAATCCACGCTGCACGTGTCGCAAACGTTCGGCCACGGCTCAGCGAAGTGCCACGGCATCGCCCCCGAACACCGCCACTTGCGGCGACGATGCGACTCCATCGCGTACCGCAGCCCCTCCGCCTGACCGTACTGGCTGGCCCGAACGTACGTGGCCAAGTCGTCCACCTTGCCGAACAGCTCCTCCGCCCGCCAGGTGTTCGACGCCGTCCACATCCGCCCGTGATGCCACGCCACCGTGTTCGTCTTGTCCATCGGCCACCGGTGCGACTCCGGCACAAACGCCTCGATCGCCCGCACCGACGCCGAACCGTCACAGCCGTACTCCGCGTGCAGCATCATGTCAACCGTGTTGAAAAACCGGTAGTGTTCCACCGGTCCCATGTTCATCCACCCGCCGTGCACGTCGTGCATCTCGCCCACGTAGTCAAACGATGCGTTCTCCCACGGTCCGCTGCCCGATGCCGGCAGCCAGTGCCGGTCCGGGTCCAGCCGGTTGACACACTCCTTGATCGCCGCCAGCGTCGGATGCTCGCTCGTCAGCGGCAGCCACGGCAGGCCGCCCACGTTCGTCTTGTACCCTTCCCAACCCGCGACCTCCGGCCGCAGCACGTTCCCCTGCCGATCGACCACGTCGCCGCGAACGCACAGCTCATTCCCGCCGCACCAGATCGCCAGCGACGGATGGTTCCGGCACTGCGGAATCACCTGTTCCGCCTCGTTCTTAAGCAACTGAATGTACCGCGGATCGGTCGACGGATGATTGTCGATGCAGCAGGACGACATGAACGTCTCCTGCCAGACCAGGATGCCGAATTGGTCGCACAGGTCGTAGAACTCCGGCCGCTCGACCAGTCCGCCGCCCCAAACCCGCAGCAGCACACAGTGCGCCTCACGGGCCAGCTCCAGCCGACGGCGATACGCCTCCAGATGCCGCCGCCCGTAAAGCTGCCGGATCGGCGCCCAGTTCCAACCCTTCAAAAACACCCGCACGCCGTTGACCTTCGCGCAGTACGGCAGCGCATCGTCCGGCGCCCCGTCGTTACGCACCCATTCCAGCTTCCGCAATCCCACCGGCACAGCCGTCTCATCCAGCCGCCCGCCCTTTGCATCGAGCAATGTACAGGCCAACCGATACACCGGCTGCTCGCCGAACCCGTTCGGCCACCACAACTGCGGATCGGGAACCTCCAGCCGCGCCTTCAAGCCGTTCTTCCCAGCCTGCAGCGACGCATCAAGATCGTGCGAAACGACCTTCCCGCCGTCGAGGCTCAGCTCCAGCCGCGCCCGCGCGTCCACCGGCCGCTCCGCCCAAACTGTCACCTCCACCTCCACTGAAGCCGTCGGACCGGCCGGATCGACCACCGGACGGGCGAAAACGTCCGCCACGTGCGCCGCCCCACGGAAAACCAGCCAAACGTCCTTCCAGATCCCCAGCGGCACCAGGCGCGTGCACCAGTCCCACCCGTACGCGAACCGCGCCTTGAGCGTCCGGACCAGGCTCGTCCGACCCCACTGGCACTGCTCGTCCGGAGCGTGCTGCACCGTCACCACCAGCATGTTCCTGCCGCCAAACTTCACCCGGTCCGTGATGTCGAACTCGAAGGGCGTCCACGCGCTCTCGTGATACCCCAGCCACTGGCCGTTGAGCGACACGTGACACGCGTAGTCCACCCCGTCGAAGCGAAGGATGACCCTCTCCATCGGATCGGCGGGCTTTTCGACGCTGAACGTCCTGACGTAGACCCAGTCTCGCTGATACGTCCACTCGCACGCCCGGCTGTTGAGGCCATAGTTCGGGTCGGGGATCAGCCCGGCGTCGATCGCGTCGCTCTGAACGTCGCCCGGAACCACCGCCGGAATCCACTCCGGTGTCTGCAACTCACCCAAAGCCCCCACGTTGATGCCCGATGCCGGGTTGTACTCGCTGGGCAGACAGTGCGTGACCCGCCAGTCGCTTCCACTCAGGCAGATTTCCTTCCACTCCGATCCCGTTACCGCTTTCTGTGCCGACGGCTTTTTCATGCGTGTTCCTGGTATAACAATGATCCTGTCAAACCAATGGCAATCGATCAATCCGCGATATCGCCCAGCGTCCGGCGGATCACCTCCGCCACCGCCTGGCCCTGCACGCGGCGACCCTTCTCGACGTAATGGTACGAATCCTCCGAACGCAAATCCGCCCGGCCGACCACCAGACCGTACAGGTCGTCGATCGGAATCCCCGCCTCCCGCATAATCTCGGCTGCCATCCGGTTCCGTGCCACCACCCGCGGATTCCGCTCCTCGCAGAGCTTGCCCATATCGCCCGCTGCGCTGATCGGCGTCGACGACGCCCAGATCAGCCGCGCATCGCCCGCCAGATCCCGCAACACCCGCACGTACTCCCGCAGCCCCTGCCGATAACCCTCGTCGTCCAGATGCCAGCCGTGCAGCCCGTTGTTGAAATGCACGATCGCGTGACGATACCCCTCCATCACGTACCGCGTCTCCTTGATGATGGCCGGATCGTCGATCGCCTTCGACGTCGCCAGCATATCGACGTTCACCACCCCCTCAAGCTCCTCAACCACCACCGGATGATACCCAGCCACAATCGAATCGCCGATCAGAAGCACCCGCCGCCGCATCCGGTCCGGAGCGTCCTGCCACCGAAAATTGCACCACTCGATCGTCTCTCTCGTCGGTTCCTGCATCTCCCGTCACCTTTCCTCCGCGGTCGCCGCCGCGATTTGCACGACATTGATACTGAACTTCCCACAAAAAGTAAAGCCGCCGCCGAAATCCGCGCCTTGCCGGCAGATTCTCTTGCCGAAGCGCTATTGGCTTCCACCGGCGTCTGCGTAGAATATGCCGAATATCCTACAGTGGAAAGGACCAATCGTGGCCAAAATCGTGATGATCGGCGGCGGAAGCTACAACTGGATGCCCCACCTGGTCCGGGACATGGTCGTCAGGCCCGAACTGGCCGGCTCCGAGCTGTGGCTCGTCGATATCGACAAAAAGGCCCTCAGCGACCTCGAAAAGTACTGCCAAGCCCTGCTCACCCGCGTCAGGAACGACTGGACGGTCCACGCCACGACCGACCGCGACCAGGCCCTGCCCAAAGCCGATTTCGTCGTCATCACCATCTCCACCGGCGGCCTCGAGGCCATGCGCCCCGACCTGGAAATCCCATACAAGTACGGGATCTTCCAGCCCGTCGGCGACACCGTCGGCCCGGGCGGAATCTCCCGCGCCCTGCGCAACGTCCCCGTCTTCGTCGGCTTCGCCAAGAGCATCACCAAACACTGCCCGAAGGCCTGGGTCTTCAACCTCACCAACCCGATGACCGTCCTGACCCAGGTCCTCTGCGAGCACGGCTGCAAGACCGTCGGCCTCTGCCACGAACTCTACGGCCTCTGGGGCTGGCTCCGCGGCAAGTGCAAATGCGAGTGGGACGACGTCTGCCTCGAAGTGGCCGGACTTAACCATTTCGCCTTCATCCTCTCCGCCCGATACCGACATCGCGACTGCTTCGGACTCTTCCGCAAGCTCGCAGCCGACCCGCTGAACCACATGCTCAGACCCAACCTCAACCTCACCCACGCCGAAACCCACGGCGTCTTCGTCTTCATGTGCGAGTTCTTCCGCCGGACCGGCTTCATGCTCTATCCCGGCGACCGCCACACCAGCGAATTCGTTCCCAATGTCCTCACCAGGGAAACCGGCTACGGCAAGGCGTACAACATCAAGCTGACCCGCATCAAGGACCGCTACAGGTGGCTCAACGACTCCAAAAAACGCACCTGGGACCTGACGCGCCACCCGGAGAAGATCAGCCTCGAACCGTCCCGCGAAGCCGTCTCCGCCCTCATGGTCTCTCTCACTACCGGCAAGCCCGTCGTCGAGGTCGTCAACCTGCCCAACGCCGGACAGATCCAGAACCTGCCTCTCGGCGTGGTCGTCGAGACCATGGCCACCGTCACCGCCGACCGGATCTCCCCGCACACCGTCGGCCCTCTGCCCGACGAACTGGCCGTCCTGCTCACCCCGCACGCGATCCGGGTCAACATGACCATCCGCGCCGCCCTCACCGGCGACCGCGACCTCGCCCAACAGGTCATGGCCGCCGACCCGCTCGTCCGCGACTGGAGCACCGCCGGCGAACTTCTCGACAAACTGATCAAGGCCAATAAAAAGCACCTGCCCCAATTCTGACCCGGATGCCGCCATGGACATAGACCCCAAAAAACCAGTTCCACCGTCCGCGAATCCCACAGCCGACTCCGCCGCCCAGCGGCTGCCGGGACTGACCTACTGGCCCGAAGGCGACGCCATCGTCGTCCGCAACGGCGACGTCTGGGACAACCGCCCACTCTACGCCAACGGCCGATACGCATTCTTCAAAGCCGGTGAGATGCCCTCGCTGGCCGGCCCAACCGGCAGGCTCTGCCTCGCCGTCAGCCGTGGTGAGACGCGCGTACCGCTCCACCACTTCGCTGAGCGGGTGGCCCGCTACCGCCCAGCCCGGATGGAATGGGAAATGACCGATCCGCGTCTGCCCGGATTGACCGTGCGCCTGCTCGCCACCACCCTCGTCGACGCCAGCGGGTTCACCGCCCAGCTCACCGTCGACGAAGCAAAGCCCGGCGACACCGCCGGTTGGTGCATCCTGCCGCCAACGCCGGGACAGGCCACCCGCCAGGCCGACGGCTTGCGGTTCGATCGCATGCTCGGCCGCTTCTCCGCCGCCGTCGACAAGTGGGAGCCTTTCGCCTTCGAACTGCCCGATGGCATGGGCGAGGCCGCTGCCGGTGTCGCCAAAGATGGCCTGGTGGCATGGATCCCGTTGACGCCCGGCCAACCACAGTTCGTCGCCGTGGCCGCCGATGAGGATGATCTCTACTTCAAACGCCCCCTGGACCCGGCCTCCGTGGCCGACCCAGCCGACGCCTTCGCCGAGGGTCTCGCCCGCGCCCAGGCCATAGGACAACGCGTAATCGTCGAGACGCCCGACCCGTACTTCAATGCCGCCGTGCCGGCCTCCTGCGCCGCCGTTGACGGCATCTACGTCGAACCCGCCTTCGCCCACGGCGGGTCGGCCTGGCGGCTCCGCTTTCCCGGCTGGCGCGTCATGGGCGGCGCGACCGCCTACGGCTGGCACGACCGCGTGGCCAAAGCCCTGGAGCATTTCGACAAATTCCAGGTCAAACGAGACAACGCCAAAACGGCGCCCACACCCTCCGAAGACGGCTGCGAACAGGCCGAAAACTCGCGATTCTACGGCGCGGGCTTCCTCGGATACGAAGGCTGCGGACCCAGATCGCTCTACAATTTCCAGACCCAGTTCTTCGATGAATGCATCCGCGACTGGCGGGCCACCGGCAACCCGTCATTCGAACAGCGGTTGCTTCCCATGCTGGAACTCCACCTCGACTGGTGCAAAGCGTGCTTCGACCCCGACGACGACGGCCTCTACGAGAGCTTCAACAACACCTGGCCCAGCGACTCGGTCTGGTTCAACGGCGGCGCCACGCCGGAGCAATCCGCCTACGTCCACTACGCCCGCCGAGCCGCCGCCGACATGCGCTGTCGCGCCGGCGACCATGCCGAAGCCGCCGAACACCTCGCCCAAGCCGACAAGATCCGCCAAGCCATGAACGCCGCCCTGTGGCTCAGCGACAAGGGCCAGTTTGCCTCCTTCATCGAACAGGGCGGCCATCGCCGGGCCCACGACGACGCATGGGTCTATGCCCAGCACGTCCCCATCGAAGCCGGCCTTACCACCCCGCAGCAGACCTGGCAGGCCATGTACTACACCGAATGGGCCATGGAACGTTTCATACTGCCCTACGGCGGCGAAATGCGCCAAACCTCCAACTGGGTGCCCGGAAAATGGTCCGTCCGCGAACTCTACCACGGCGACAACTTCGCCATGGCCCTGGGCTACTTCCTCGGCGGCCAGGGCGACGACGGCTGGAACCTCCTGCGCGGCACGATGCTCCAGACCATGTACGGCGATCCGCAACCCAAATCCGGCTTCCATTTCCCCGGCGGCCAACGCTCCGGCTCGCCCAACATCCGCTCGCCCGGCGGCCTGAGCCATCCGGACTGCGCCATCGATTTCTCCGACCTGTCCACAATGTTCTGCCGGGCGACCGTCGAAGGCCTCTTCGGCTATCGACCCGATTATCCCAACAACCTCGTCCGCCTCGCTCCATCCTTCCCGTCCGCATGGACCCGCGCCGCCATCCGCACCCCGGACTTCTCACTGTCCTACCGGCAGGAAGGCGAAACCGACCTCTACCAGCTCACCCTAACGCAATCGGCAACCGTCGAATTCCGCGTACCGGTCCGAGCCAACAAGGTCAAACACGTCACCGTCAACGGCCAACCGGCCAGGTGGGACATCGAGCCATGGGCCGGATGCGCCATGCTGACCGTCACAATGGAAACCTGCGACAAGGCCGATCTCGCCGTCGAGCTTGCCGGACGCACCGGTCAACTGCCCTATCTTACCGCCGAGCGGCACGATGGCCGTCCCGGCCATCACCTCGCCATCGACAGGATCGACGGCGATGTCCCCCGCTATCAGCTCGCCAAAGTCAACGTGCCCGAACCGCCTGGACCGCCAACCCTCCGCCAGGCCCCAGTAGACGCGACCTGGAAACTGATCGACATCTCAAGCCGCCTCAACGGCGACGTGCAAACCATCTTCAAACAGGACTACCGCTCACCGCGCCCAAACACCGTCTCCATGCGCATCGGTTACGACGGCTACAGCGCCTGGACCTTCAAGCACTGGGACCTCGCGCCGCCGGAGATCAAGCTCGCCACCCCCAGCCGCCCGGTCACCACGCCGCAGAACGTGCCCTTCGCCGCCCTGGGTGACCAGAAGAACATCGCCTTCACCTCGTTATGGGACAACTGGCCCCGCTCGGTGACAATGCCGGTCAACGCCGCTGGCGAAGCCCTCTGGCTCCTCGTGTGCGGATCGACCAACCCCATGCAGGGCCGCATCGCCAACGCCGTCCTGCGGTTCAATTACGCCGACGGCTGCCAGGAAACGCTCGAACTCATACCGCCGCTGAACTTCTGGTCCCTCTGCCATTTCGGCGGCCAGGACTATGACTACCACCGCGACGCCTTCTCGCTGCCCAAAGACCCGCCGCCGCACGTCCAACTCGGCGAAAACTGCCGCGCGATGGTCTACGGCTGGCCTCTCCGCCCCAACATTCAACTCGCGGATGTGACCCTGGAAACCCTCTCGCAGGAAGTGGTCATCGGCCTGATGGGCGCAAGCGTCATGAACCCGATACCCCGTTCCGGCTGAGGAACACAAAACCCCACGGACGTGCTGAAGCAGAACGGAGAGGGGGGGATTCGAACCCCCGGTAGCCGTAAACGGCTACACGGCATTTCCAATGCCGCTCCTTAGGCCACTCGGACACCTCTCCTTTACCGATATTCGATCATCGGCAATTATACCTGTCCACCTCGACCCCTGACAAGGCCCTCAAACAGGAAAATCGCCGAATCCGATGGAAAGTCCGCCGACCGTCTGCGGCGCACAGGAGAACGCCTACACCGTCCGCTGGACTCTGGCCGCCTCCTCAGCCTGCTCCTCGCCGTTGCCCGGCCAATAGAACTGCAGGACCTCATCCAGCGTCGTCTTGCCCTCCGCCACCTTCGTCAGGGCGTCCAACGCGATCGACCGAATCCCGCCCTTCCGGAACGCCTCGCGGAGCTTCTCCGGATGCGCCCCAGAACTGATCAGCCGCGAAAGCCCCTGATCGATCAGCACCGTCTCAAAAACCCCGATCCGCCCGCGCGTCCGGCCGGGCACGCAATGACGGCACTCCGCCCCGCGAATCACCTTCTCCGGCGCCTCCAGACCGAACTCCACAAACAACTTCTTCTCCTGCGGAAACAGCGGCCGCGTCGTCCGGCAATCCGAACACGCCCGACCCACCAGGTTCTGCGAAATCACCAGCCGCAGCGTATCGCCCAGAATGTGATACGGCACCGAAAACCGGTGCATCGCCTCAATCGCCGCCGCCGCGTCCTGACCGTGAATCGTCGCCATCACCAGCCGACCCGCCAGCGCCGCGTGCGACGCCGTCACCGCCGACGCCCGATCCCGAATCTCCCCCACAAACATCACGTCCGGGTCCATCCGCAAGATCGTCCGCAACCCCTCCGACATCGACAAACCGTGCCGCTCATCCACCTCCATCTGCCGAAGATACGGCAGGTCGAACTCGATCGGATCCTCGATCGACACCGCGATCTTGCTCTCCAGCTTCAGGTACGACAGCAGCGAATACACCGTCGTCGTCTTACCCGCGCCCGTCGGCCCAGCCACCAGCACCAAACCGTGATACGCCCGCAGCCCGGTCTGAATCCGCTCGATATCGCTCTCGCCAAAACCCAGCCGCCCCAGATCCAACACGTCCGCCGGCACCGACAACACCCGCAAATGCACCGACTCCTCATCCCACGTCGGCACCACCGTCACCCGCAAGTGCTTGCGCACCTGACCGTTCCGATACGCGATCTGACTCTCCACCGGCGAGTATATCCGCTCCACGTCCAGCTTCGCCGCCACCTTCACCTGATTCATCAGCCGACGGCCCGACTCCAGCGAAAACTTCTGCTTGTGACGCAGCATCCCGTCCACCCGAAACCGCACCACCACCTGCCGCTCCACCACGTCGATGTGAACGTCCGTCGCGTGCTCCGACACCGCCTCCTTCAACACCGTGTTCAGCGGCTCCGGCTGTTCCACCGGCGCAGCCATCGATGTCCGCTCCTGATCATTCCCCTGCTCGTTGGCCATCGCCGTCTCCTTTTCTCCCTTGGCCCGCGTCGGAAACGAAGGTCAAACCCGAACGAAGTCGCCACTTGCCCCACCCGTTGAGCAATGCAAGAAGTGAAGTATAAGCAAAGCCAATAAAACTATCGTTCCTATATATGGAATTTACCGACGCCCAAACCCGAGTCAAGCCAGCGACCATCTTGATCCTGCTCATAGAGGTCTGGCCGCCAGCGGCAAAGACCTATTGACCGCCGCGACCCGACGCAATAACTTAGTTTGTCTGAACATCGCAAAGCCCGAGCCAAGGTCGGCCAGGAGAGCTAACAGCATGAAGCAAACGCACAAGCACAAACACGCAGGCGCCCGCCCGGGTTTGTCCACCCGCGCCGTCCACGCCGGCGAAGACCGCCAGCGATACGCCGACTCCATCACCACCCCCATCGTCCAGACCTCCACCTACGTCTTCAAAAACTCCCGCGAAATCGAAGCCTACACCAAGGGCGGCAAAGACCGCTATGAGTACGGCCGATACGGCAACCCCACCGAAAAAGTCGCCGAACGACGACTCGCCGACCTCGAAGGCGCACAGGACTGCGTCGTCTTCGGCTCCGGCATGAGCGCCGTCGTCACCACCATCCTCGCCCTCGTCCGAAGCGGCGACCACATCGTCATCACCGACGACGCCTATAAGAAGACCCTCGAATTCTGCAGCGCCTACATCCAACGCTTCGGCGTCGACTGCACCATCGTCCCCTTCGGCGACTACCAGGCCCTCGACGCCGCCATCGAACCGAGAACCCGATTCATCATCTCCGAATCCCCCACCAACCCTTACCTCAACATCTTCGACCTCGTCCGACTCAAAGAAATCGCCGCGCGACACAACATCCTCACCCTCATCGACAGCACCTTCGCCACCCCCATGAACCAGCGGCCCCTCGAATTCGGCGTCGACCTGGTCATCCACAGCTGCACCAAATACCTCGCCGGACACAATGACATCCTCGCCGGCGCCGTCCTCGGACGAACCGAACTCGTCAGCCAGATCCGCGACCTCCACAAGGCCATGGGCGGCGTCATCGACCCCCACTGCTGCTACCTGCTCCTGCGCGGCCTCAAAACCTTCCCCATTCGCATGGCCCACCAGAACGCCGCCGCACAAACCATCGCCGAATTCCTCGAAGCCCACCCGCAAGTCCAACGCGCCTACTACCCCGGCCTGCCCAGCCACCCCCACCACGCCATCGCCGCCCAGCAGATGTCCGGCTTCGGCGGCGTCGTCACCTTCGAAATCAAGGGCGGCCTGCCCCAGGCCAAACGATTCCTCGACGCCCTCAAACTCTGCTTCATCGCCCCAAGCCTCGGCGGCGTCGAAACCCTCATCACCCACCCCGCCACCGTCAGCTACTACAACCTCACCCGCAAGGAACGATACGCCCTCGGAATCAAGGACAACCTCATCCGCCTCGCCGTCGGCGTCGAAGACCTCAACGACCTGATCGCCGACCTCGACCAGGCCCTTCACGCCGGCGCAAGGAAAACGGCGGCCCCAAAGAGCCGCCGCTCCCAAAATTCCTAAACCACCGAACGCCTCAATACCCGCGATAGTCCAGATCGATCGCCCGCCGCTGACGGTGCGACTGCTGAATCCCGTCGATCACCACGTCCACGCATAACCCGTCCACCACGTCCGGCCGGCCCTGCTCGCGACGCATCAGACACTCGTGGAAGTACGCCACCTCAAAATCGAACGGCGTCACCGCGTCGAAGCAATACTCCGTCGACGTCATCGTCGCATTGCTATAATGAATCAGCCGCGCCGAGTTCCGATCCGAGTGGTCCCACATCGGAGTCAGCAGATCGATCCGACCCTCCGTCCCGTTGATCTCGATCCGCTCGTCCCACGAATTCCGCTCAAACCCGATCTTCTTCAGCGGGTGCGTCGCCGCCTCAAAACTCACCACCAGCGACCCCTCGTACTCCAGCAGCGCGATCGCCTTCCGATCCGCCACGTCCGAGCCGCCGATGTAATCCACCTTGCCATACACGCTCTTGGGCCGCCCCAACAAATTCAGCAACCCGTCGATGATGTGACTGCCGCAGCACTTCAGCGACGGACTCCCGTGATTCTCCGTCACGTAGTCCAGCTTCGACGGATCGTGCATGTTGTACATATCGCCCCAGCACTGCCACGTCCGCGCGTGAACGCTGAACAGCTTGCCCAACGACGGCAGCAGCTCCTTCGCCTTCACCACCGCTGGGAAAAACCGCTTCATGTACGCCGTGAAAAAGAGCTGTTTGCTCGCCTTCGCCGCCTTCACGATCGTCAGCGCATCCTCCACCGTCCGCCCCAGCGTCTTCTCGCAGATCACGTCCTTGCCCGCGTCCAAAGCCGCCAGACACATCTCCGGATGAAACTTCGCCGTCGTCAACACGCTGACCACCGTCACCTCCGGATCGGCCAACGCCTCCCGAAAATCGGCCCCCACCTTCGCCCCGAATGGCTCAGCCATCCGCGATGCCTTCGCCACGTCGATATCCACCACCCGCACAATCTTGCCGCCCACCTTCCTCAGGCCATTAAAATGAAACGGCGATATGCTCCCGCATCCGATCAAAGCGTATTTCGGCTCCATGAACAAACCTTTCTACCTGTCTACTCGTTTTCACTTCTCTACGCGTTGGGATTGATGATGACCTTCACCGCGCCGGCCTTGTCGTACGCCGCCACCTCCAGACCCTTGCCGATCTGCGCCAGCGGAAACGTGTGGCTGATCAAAGCCGCCGCGTCGATCCGGCCGCTCACGATATGATTCAAAGCCATCGGCGTATACATCGCCGGCGACGCGTACGAAGCCCGCAACTGAATCTTCTTAAAGTGAAACTCGTTCGCGTCGAACGTGATATCCGCGCCCTTCCCGTACTCGATCCCGATGTACGAAATCACCGCCCCCTTGGCTGCGACTTTGATCATCGCCGGCAGCGTCCGAGGCGGCGAACTCACCATGAACCGGTCCGGCGCCCGCTCGAACCGGTATTCCTCGACCGGCGTCTTGTCGATCTCGATAATCTCATCCGCCCCGAACCGACGCGCCAGCTCAATCCGCGCCGTCGAATGCGACCTGGCACAGCCGTAGATTCTCTCCGCGCCCGACAGCTTCGCCAACCGCAGCGCCATCAGCCCGATCGGACCCAGCCCCGAAACCACCACGTGATCCCCGATCCGGATATCCGCCAGCCGGTGCATGTCCACCGCCACACCCGCCGGCTCCGACAGACACGCCTCCTGCGGCGAGACCCCCTCGTACGGTATCGCCGTCACCGCCGGCGTGATCATCTCCTCCGCGAACCCGAAATACTGCGTGAACCAGAACGACTGAACGTCCGTGCACAGCTCCTGCCGGCAGTTCCGGCAATTCGCGCACCGGCCGCACGCGCTGCCGCTCTCCAACACCACCTTCTGACCCACCGAAACGTTCCGGACCCCAGGCCCCAACTCCAGCACCGTCCCCGCGATCTCATGCCCGAAACCCTGATACTCCTCCTTCCCGTCCAGAGCCGACGTCACATCCGTCCCGCATACCCCGCACGCATCCACCTTCACCCGTATCTCATCATCCCCAGGCCCACGTATCGCCACATCCCGTATCTGGACCTCACCCATCTTCTTCAAAAACGCAGCCTTCATCCGTCACCTTCACCTTTCCATCACACAACCACAAACAAACCACCCGCCAACAACCCGGAAATCGCTAATCAATACCAACCCCACCCCC
>JAAYCJ010000176.1 GCA_012729815.1 Phycisphaerae bacterium
ACGACGCTGACCGCCCTCCACGCGGTGGACAAGGGTTTTCGGGAAGCGATCAAAGCCGAAGCTGAGATCGAAGAAGCCCAGCAGAAGGGCACGGACATCTTCACAAGCCAGACCCTGGCCGTCCTCAAGCAGACTCAGGAGAAGCTTGCGGCCCTGCGGGAGCACTTCGCCGAGCAGAGCAAGCAGGCCGAAGAGGCTCTCAACGCCACCGCCGACATCTCGCAGTGGACGGTGACCCTGGTCTCGATTGTCGCGGTCGTGGCCGGCCTGGCCATCAGCATCTTTCTGGTCCGCTCGATCTCGCTGCCGATCAACCGGGTGATCGCCGGTCTGCGGAGCGGGGCCGAGCAGGTGGCGGCGGCGTCGGGGCAGGTGTCCCAGTCGAGCCAGCAGATGGCTGAAGGCGCCAGCGAGCAGGCATCGAGCCTCGAGGAAACCAGCTCCTCGCTTGAGGAGATGGCCTCGATGACCAAAAAGAACGCCGAGAACGCCAAGCAGGCCAGCGGCATGACCAACGAGGTCGGCTCGGCCGCCGAGAAGGGCGGCGAGGCCATCCGCCGCATGAGCGACGCCATCGCCAGGATCAAGACCTCATCCGACCAGACGGCCAAAATCCTCAAGACGATCGACGAGATCGCGTTCCAGACCAACCTGCTGGCCCTCAACGCCGCGGTCGAAGCCGCGCGGGCCGGCGAGGCGGGCAAGGGCTTTGCCGTGGTCGCTGAGGAGGTGCGAAATCTGGCCCAGCGGTCGGCCGAGGCGGCCAAGAACACCGCCACGCTGATCGAGGAGGCCCAAGGCAACGCCGAACACGGCGTGAGCGTCTCGAGCGAAGTCGAGAACGTGCTTAAGGAGATCATCGAAGGCGTCCATCAGGTCACCACGCTGGTCAATGACGTCTCCTCGGCCTCGGATCAGCAGGCCCAGGGCATCGACCAGATCAACACGGCGGTGGCCCAGATGGACAAAGTCACCCAGTCCAACGCAGCCAACGCCGAGGAGTCGGCCAGCGCCTCCGAGGAACTCTCGGCCCAGGCGGTCGAACTGACCGAACTGGTCGGCGCCCTGGTCCGGCTCGTCGAAGGCGCCGGCGCCGGGTCCGCGCAATCCGGCGACCAAGCCGCCAGGGCCCAGCCGAAGGGCAAGACGCTCGCGGCCACGATGGACAAAAGCAAAACTCCCAAGGCGGCCGCCTGCGGGAAGTCCGTTGACGGTCATGGCGATCTGACGGAGTTCTAGTCTACACTACCCCAGTGTTTACCCCGGAGCAGGGGCGAAGGCGCTACTCCTCCTTCGCCCCTACCCCTTTTTTTACACGTTTACGCGTCCACCGGCCGGTAGTCGGCGGATGCCTCGTTTCGAAAGTTATCGGGCGTTTGAGCATCCCAGCCGATCCGCCGGATGGAAAAACGCCATGCGAGGACTCTTACCTAAAGTGGTCGCCTGTTTTACCGACTATACCAATAGCTCGACACACGTTGGGGCACCCAGCGGCCGTTTGAGCCGCACTTGTCGTGAAAACGAAAGGGCTGAATGATGACCACCGCAGTGAAAGGTCAGGAAAGCCGTTCGATGGACTCTCACACCGTCGCTGCAACGACCCCGGTCCGGGCTGAGGCGGGCAAGTACCTGACCTTCAACCTGGCCAGTGAGGTCTATGGTCTGGAGATCCTCAAAGTCCAGGAAATCATCGGCATCATGCAGGTCACCCGCGTGCCCTGCATGCCCGACTTCGTCCGCGGGGTGATCAATCTGCGCGGCAAGGTCATTCCGGTGGTGGACCTGAGACTCAAGTTCCGCATGTCCGAGCAGCAGGACACCGAAAAGACCTGCATCATCGTTGTCCAGGTCGCCCGGAGCACCGGCCAGATCACCATGGGCATCATCGTGGATGAGGTCTCTGAGGTGATGGACATCACCGGCGACCAGATCGAGCCGGCCCCCTCCTTCGGCACGAACGTCGATACCGAGTTCATCCTCGGCATGGGAAAGGTGGGTCAGCGGGTGGTCATCCTGCTCGACATCGAGAAGGTGCTCTCGAGCACCGAAATCGAACTGGTGGATACGGTGGCCGAGGAGGCTGGGGCCTGAGCGTCCCGCAGCCGAGGCTCAACCACTTCCAGATAGTTTCGAGCTTGCGATTTGTCATAAACAGGCGGCCGGCCTGGGGGGTACGGCCGCCTGTTCCCGTTTTACCCGCCTGGCCGCCACCCCTTGCGGTTGTAAACCCACCCGGCCGGGACTACAATTGTCCGTCACATTCCGGAGATGATCGTGTACCGCGTGTGCAAACATTTCGAGTTCCAAGCCGCCCATGTGCTCGGCAAGCACCCGGGCCGATGCCGCTATCCGCACGGCCATGGCTACCGCGTCGAGGTCGTCCTGGCCGCCGAGCGGTTGGATGACAATGACATGGTCTGCGACTTCGGAGCCATTAAGGCCATCGTCGAGGAGTGCCTGGACGGCTGGGACCATGCCATGATGATCAACTCCGCCGATACGCGCACCGTTGAAACGCAGGCCGAAAACCCCCGAAAGGTCGTTTTCCAGGATCGCGACCCCAGCAGCGAGGTCCTGGCCCGTGAGCTCTTCGAGCACATCGTCCGCCGTCTGGCCCAGCCGACGGTGGAGAACCGGCATGGCGTCCGCTATAAGCTCAATCCTTACGCCCATTTGGAGAAAGTGCGGGTCTGGGAAACCTCCGGCGCCTGGGCGGAATACGAGGCGGACTGACCGGTGAGCACGGCCCTCAGATCCTCGGCACCGCCGCCCGGGCGATTACAGCCCCGTACACCCGGCGCGCCCCGCCGCCTCGCAGGGCACGGGCGGCCTCCCGGATGGTCGCCCCGGTGGTCATCACGTCGTCAACCAGGCACACCACGGCTCCATCCAGCGGCATATGAGATTTAGTTCTAAAAGCTCCACTGATGTTCTCGGCTCGGGACGTCGCACTCAAGTTCACCTGCGGCGCCGTTGCCCGCGTCCGCTCCAACACTCTCAGAACCGGGATGCCCGTTCGCCTGGCCAGATGCTCAACCAGCAGGCGGGTGTGGTCGAAGCCCCTTCGCCAGATCCGGCTCCAGTGGCTGGCCACCGGCACCAGGACATCCACCTCCTCGATCCACAGCCGGTCCGCCAAGTGTCCCGCCAACAGCTCCGCCAGAACCTGGCCGGCATGCAAGTGCTTGTTGTATTTGTAGTTGCGGATGGCCTCGGACAGCAGAGGCTCGTACGTGCCCACCAGGCAGAGCCCGGCCAGCACCCAGGGCTCGTTCTCGCAGCCGGCGCAGCGTTTCTTGCGGGTAATCCTCTGGTGAGGGCCCAACGGACGGCCGCAGGTCGGGCAGTAGGGCCGCTGGCGGGTAATGACCAACTCATTCCAGCAGGGGGGGCACCAGTTGGCCTGCGGGCCGAGCAGCCTCTGGCAGGCCACACAGTGCCGGGGAAATGCCAGAGCGGCCAGATGCTCGCCCAGTCCGGCCAGTCTTTCCCGCAGAACTGCCATCGGCCCACCGCCATCCGGGTTGGTCCCGCCTGGACCTTCAAACCATGGTTGCATAAGCCTACTGCCGCTGGTATTTTACGCACTAATGTATGGACCGCAATGGGAGACCTGAGAAACCACCGGTACCGGCGTGCTCGGAGAGCGTCAGCCGCCGGGCATGCGATGCGGCGCGGACCGGACAGAGAGTGAAACGAAACAAACCATGATTGTTATTCTGCAACGGTACATTTTTCGCGAGTTGTTCCGGGCGTTCCTGCTGACCGTGGTCGCCCTGACCGCGATGCTGGGCTTCGGCGGAGGGGTCAAGGACCTGCTGATGAGCCAGGGAATCACAGCCGACCAGATGGTCAAGCTGCTGATCTACCTGCTGCCGGTCGTGCTGACCTACGCCCTGCCGGTGGCGGCCCTGTTCAGCACGACGATCACCTACGGGCGATTCTCTTCGGACAATGAGATCAACGCCTGCCGGGCCAGCGGCATCAACATCCACAAGCTGCTGATCCCAGCGTTCGTCCTGAGCATCATCGTGACCGTCCTGACCTTCGGGCTCGAGAACTTCGTCATTCCCGATCTGGCCGAGCGGACCGGCCGGCTGGTCAAGGGCAACCTTCAGAGCATGGCTGAGTTCCAGCTCCGTCGGCGCGGGTATCTCGCCCACATGGGTCGCGCCTTGCACGCCGATCGGGTCGACGGATCGGTGCTGCCGAAGCGTCAGCCGGACGGCACCATGTCGCGCGGCCACATTCAGCTTTCCCAGGTGACCTTCCTCGAGCAGCAGGACGACGTGCCTGTCCGTTACGGGACGGCCAGGTCAGCTTTGATCTTCTTCGACTATGACCCGGACGGCCTGCGGATCGACTTCTGCTTCAATAAAGTGCGCATGTTCGACGAAGAGCAGGGGCAAATGGTCCAGTTCGACTTTTACACCCCGGACAAGAGCCTGAGGCCGCCGGACGGTCTGATGGATCAACGGCGGGTCAAGTTCCTCCCGCTGCCGATGCTGCTGGACATCGCCCGCGATCCGATGACCTTCAAGCCGATGACCGAAAGCGTAGCCGCCCTTCGCGGGCAACTGCGTGAGGCGGTGGCGTCCGCGATGCAGATGGACGAATTCCGGCGCGAGGGCGAGATCCGGCTGTTGGACGCCGACCACCGCTACGCAGTGACCGCTGACGAACTGACGCTCCGCCCGGACGGCCAGCTTCTGCTCCAGGGCAACGTGAAGGTAGTGCGGAACGGTCCATCCGGCGTTCAGAGCTTGCTGGCCCGCTCCGGATCAATCCTGGCGGTCGATCGTGGGCCCGGTTCGCCTCCCGCGGCTCAGGTCCGCCTTCGCGACGTGCGAATTCAGGACACCGCCTCAGCCGACCCGAACATGGTGGTGGAGCGGCCGGACATCGAACTGGAGAACCTTCAGACCGCTCCGGAGGCGCTCTCCGAAGCTGAGGAGTATACCGACGATCAGCTTCTCGACCCGGATTTCCCCCTGGACTTCGGCGACATGTACCTGGCCAACGTCCGCGATCAGGCGATCGAAAATCGGGCCCGGTTCTTCAACCAGTCGATGGCTGAGATCAACACCCGCCTGGCCTACAGCTCCAGCGCCCTGGTGCTGCTGATCCTGGGAGCGGGGCTGGGCATCATCTTCCGCGGCGGGCACTTCGTCAGCGCCTTCGGCCTGAGCTTCATTCCCATGCTCGCGGTCGTGGTGATGATCGTGACGGGCAAGCAGATCAGCCGGGCCGGCGACCCGGTGATCGGCTCGATCGCCATCTGGTCGGGCCTGGCTCTGGTGATCGTGGCCGACGTCGTCATTCTGGGCAAGTTTTTGAAGCGTTAGGACCGCATCATGCGATATCCGATCAAGACCATAGACCGCTACCTGATCCGCAGCTTCACCTACAGCTACCTGATCAGCGTGCTGATCATGATGAGCCTCTACGTGCTGCTGGACATGTTCGCCAACATCGACGAATTCGCCGACCCGGACAAGCCGATGCGGCGGATGATCCGGGAGATCCTCAGCTACTACGGCTACCACAGCTTCCTCTACTTCGCCCAGGTGGCGGGCATGATCACGCTGGTGGCCGCCGCCTTTACCCTCGCCCGGCTCTACCGCAGCAACGAGCTGACCGCCATGCTGGCCGGCGGGATCTCGCTCTACCGGGTGGCCCTGCCGATCATCCTGATGGGCCTGGTCTTCAACGCCCTGTGGGTGGTCGATCAGGAGTGTATCATTCCGCGGATCGCGGACAAGCTGGTGCTCGCCCACAGCGAGGCCGGCGGCAAGCGGGCCTTTTCGCTGGGTTTCCTGCGCGACTCCCGCAACGCCCTGCTGACCGCGTCGCGCTACGTGCCGGCGGAAAAGAAGATGGAAGAGATGCTGGTCCTCGAGCGGGACGCCGAGGGCCAACTGGTGGCCAAGATCTCGGCTGAGAGCGCCACCTGGGACGCCGATCGCGGCTGCTGGGCCCTCACGCGGGGCATGGTTCAGGCGCCCTCCAACGTCGAGGAATTCGTGGTCCGCGGCGAAGTCAAGCGCCGGCCGATGGAGTACTACAAGAGCGAGTGGCAGCCGGACGACCTTCTGCTTCGCCAGGCCGCCGGATGGACCTGGTTGATGGGCCTCGGCGAGCTCAACGCCCTGTTGCGCAAGCCTCACCTGGTGCCGGATATCCGCGAGATCGTGGCCGCCCGGCACGTGCGATTCACCCAGCCGGTGGTCAACATTCTGATCCTGCTGCTGGGAATCCCGTTCTTCCTGAATCGCGAGCCGCACAACGTGCTGTTGTCGGTGGGATGGTGCCTGGCCCTGGCGATCCTGTGCTTCATGCTGGCCTTCGTCAGCCAGAACGTGGCGTCGACCTCGGCCTATCCGGCCCTGGCCGCGTGGATGCCGATCCTCGTGTTCGGGCCGGTGGCCACGTACCTGATCACGAGCATCAAGACCTGACGCCGGATCGACGGGACCGACGTCGGAAAATCAGTGGGGTACAAACCGGGAACGGACCGATGTCGATTTTCACCGTGCCCATGACCATCCGCTACACCCAGCGCCTGGGACAGATCGTCTCGGCCATGGCCCGCCACGGATTCGGCACGTGGGTTTCCCAGTTGCGCCTTCGCCGGCATGTCCCCTGGTCCGGCCGATGGCTCGGGCGCCGTGAGGTCCCGGATGAACAGGTCGCCAAGGCCAGCGTGGGCAAGCGGCTTGTCGCCTTCTGCGAGGAACTCGGTCCGACCTTCGTGAAACTCGGACAACTGCTCAGTTCGCGGCCGGACCTGATCCCGTCCGACTGGATGGACGACCTGCGCACGCTTCAGGACCGCGTCATCGCCTTTCCCACGCCTCAGGCCCACCGCATCATCGAAGCCGACCTGGGCAACCCGGTCGCCAAGCTTTTCGCCGAGTTCGACCCGGTCCCGCTGGCCAGCGGGTCGATCGCCCAGACCTACCGGGCCAGAACCTTCGACGGCTGCGACGTCGTGGTCAAGGTCCGCCGTCCCGGAATCGACCAACTCGTCCGGCTTGACATGCACATTCTGACCCGCCTCGCCGAGAGCATGGAGAAGTACATTCCGGAAGTGCGGCTTTATCAGCCGACCTCCGTGATCGACGAGTTCTCGCAGACCATCGCCCGCGAAATGGACCTGCTCAACGAGGCGACCGTCACCGAACGAATCCACCGTTTCTTCGCCAATCACTCCAACGTAGTCACGCCCGCTGTCCGATGGGACTTGACCTCCAACCGCGTGCTGACCATGACGTACCTCAAGGGCCGAAGCTTCAACGAGGCCCTCTCCGACCCGGACCTGCCCATTCAGCGCCGGGCACTCGCCCGCACCCTGGTCGACGCGTTCATGCAGCAGTACCTTGAACTGAACGTCTTCAACGCCGACCCGCATCCGGGCAATCTGATCGTGATTCCCCCAGCCACCATCGGCATCATTGACTTCGGCATGGCCGGCCAGCTCGACTCCAAACGCTGCGCCTATTTCATCGTCCTGATGACCGCTGCGACCTACCGACAAATGGACCTGGTGATGGACCTGCTGGCCACCATGAACGCCCTGACGACGGCGACGGACGTCGAACTGCTCAAACGCGATCTGGGCGCCCTGCTCGATAAGTACCAGGCCCTGCCGTTGCGCTACATGAACTTTCAGATCGTCTTTAACGAGATGAGCGCCCTGGCCCGCAAACACCACGTGAGCCTGCCGCGGGACTTCGTGATGATGGGCAAGAGCCTGGTCAACGTCGGCGGCGCGGCGCTGCAGCTCGATCGCGACATGAACCCCAACGAGGTGATCCGCCCGCGCGTTCGCCAGGCCCTGCTCAAACTCTTCGGCCGCGACAACCTCGGCCGCGAAGCCCTGCTGGGAGTCTGGCACGGGGCCATGCTGGTCAAGGATTTGCCCGGCATGGTCCGCGAACTCTCGCGCAAACTCCTGCGGGGCGAACTCAAGGTGGTCATGGGCCACGAAGGGCTCTACGAGCTGACCCGCGAACTGGACCGTTCGAGCAACCGGATCTCCTTCGCCATGGTCGTCGCGGGCATCATCGTCGGCTCCAGCCTGATCGTCCATGCCCGAGTCGGACCCACCTGGTTCGGCGGCATGCCCATCCTCGGCCTGACCGGCTACCTGGTCGCCGCGGTCATGGGCCTCTACCTGCTGATCGCGATCATCCGCAGCGGCAAGCTCTCGTAATCCAACCGTCGTTACGCTACAATAACCCGGCGGCCGTACCGCCGTCGCGTGGAGCAATGCGATGATCCTACTGATCGACAATTACGACTCGTTCACCTACAACCTCGTCCAGCGGATCGGCGAGATCGACCCCTCCGTAGAGACCCGCGTCTTCCGTAACGACCAGGTCACCATCGAGGAAATTCGACAACTCGCCCCTCAGCGGATCATCATCTCGCCCGGCCCCTGCACGCCCCTGGAGGCTGGGATCAGCAACGAGGTCATCCGCCAGTTCGCCGGGCAGGTGCCGCTTTTCGGGGTGTGCCTGGGCCACCAGTGCATCGGGCACGTCTTCGGCGGCAAGGTCGTCCGCGCCGGCCGACTCATGCACGGCAAGACCAGCCAGGTCGAACACGACGGCAGGGGGGTCTTTGCCCAGGTGGAAAACCCGTTTACCGCCACCCGCTACCACAGCCTGATGGTCGAGGAGGCGTCGCTGCCCGAGTGCCTGGAAATCACCGCCCGCACCACCGACCAAGGCGAACTGATGGGTCTGCGCCACCGGCAGCACAAGATCGAAGGGGTTCAGTTCCATCCCGAGAGCTTTCTCACCGACGCCGGTTATAAAATCATTGAGAACTTTCTTAAGCTGTAATTGATTTCAATCAAGTATTGAAAGAGGGTTTCCTTTACTCCCGTATCGCGATACGATTTCAGGAAACCTTAAAAGGAGCGAACGATGGGAAATAAGGAATTGAAAGACAAGGTTCAGGAAGTGATCGACGGCGTTCGCCCCGCGCTGCAGGCGGATGGGGGCGATGTGGAATTGGTGAACGTGGAAGACGACGGTACGGTCAATGTCCGCCTTCAGGGGGCGTGCGGATGCTGCCCGATGGCCCAGATGACCCTGAAAATGGGGATCGAGCGGCGGCTGAAGGAAAAGGTGCCGCAGGTCAAGGAAGTCGTCGCGGTTCAATAGTGATATGCGTGGATGGGCGGCAGGCCGGTTGGTTTGCCGCTCCGTCGCCTATCATCATCTGCTTAGAGCCCAAAGACACGGTCCGGCGGAATGACCCGCCGGACCGTATTCCTATCTGGGCATGCCCCAATTATGGGGCGGCCTCGGCCGTTGTTGTGGCCGCGTCCTGGGCTGCGGATGAGTCCCCGTCATCGTTGTAGCTGAGCAGCAGCAGGATGCTTCCTTTGGCCGAGGTCCGCCCGTTGTGCTCGCTGCGCCAGGCGTCAAAGAGCGGGAAGATGTAGTTGTGGTCGTCAAATTCGACCATCGCGCCGTCCCCGTCGTACCGTCGGTGATGGTCCCAGCCGATCAGCAGGAGTACGTTCCCCCTCTCGTTGACCCAGCCGCTTCCGTCCGGCTCGGGCTGTCCGGACTTCTGAGCCACAAGCAACGGCCAGATGCCCACATACTGTTCCATCTGCTGAACCGAGGAAACACGTGTTTCCCCGCAGCCCGCCGCTGCAACGCCGATGCCCGCGACGACCAGACAGGACAACACTCTTCCGCCGCTCTTCATAATTTTTCTCCTCGTAACGCCACTTGACGCCTTCTGTATGAGAAACCGGAATGGGAGTAGTCTCCATTCAGTTTTTTCTGCGTCCATTTCGCATCGGCTGGCTTCCGTACCGGACAGTTGCTCCTGGCACGGGACACTTATCGTGCCCTGGTTCCAATCGCCGTAAAGCTATAATCCATCAGGGGCCGATAATTGAGAAAATGTCATGGCCAAAGATAGGCAGGACGACAACCTCGACGTGGAACTCGGCCACGGGGACCGGATCGGCGGGAAGTACCTCAAGCACTCCGGCGTGGGCTTCGAGTTTGCCGGGGCGGTGGCCTTTTTCACCGTGATCGGCTACTTTCTGGGCCGCCACTGGGGCAATGTCGCCGTCGGGGTGCTCGTCGGGGCGTTGGTCGGGATTGCCGTCGGGATGTATCTAATTGTAAAAGCGGCACTTATAATGAACAGGGAAGAGGGCGAGAGTCGCCGGAAGTAGCCATTCGTTTTCCGGGGTGGGGCGGAAATAGTTGACATTGTCCGGCATATGTTTAACATCTATCTCTTTTGACCGGGCGCGCGGAGCCCCGGGCCGTTGGACAAGGATGTCACATGCCACAGGCCGGTGAACAAGGTGAACGAGGCGGGCTACAGGCAGCCGCCATCGATCGCCGCAGTGCGGTGGCGCTGGTAGCCGTGCCGTTGGTGGCGATCCTGGTGGCGGCAGGGGCGGCCATGGTTATCGGACGTAGCGCCTCGTGGTTCGGGCCGCTGATCGCAGCCCTTCTGGTGGGCATGGGTGGTTCAGCGGCCGGTTCGCTGATCGTGGTTTTGACGGGGACCTACCGGCCGGACTACCTGCCGCAGGGGTGGCTGGGCGGCATGGCGGCACGATTGTTCGCCACCCTCATCGGCGTCCTGGCGGTCGGCATCGCCCTCGACGGCAGCGCCGTGTTCCTGATTTCCGCCGTGGCCTTCTACCTGATCGGTCTGGCCGCGGAGACGATTTTGGCGGTTCGAACGGTTCGGCAGTGCAGTTTTTCAGGATAGTCTGATGTTGGGTCTACTCGTCGCAGCCAGTCCGCTGGAGCACGTGGTCAGCCACGACCTTTTCCACGTCGGCCCGATCGTGGTCAACAACCACATGCTCATGTCGGCGGTGGCCGCGCTGCTGATGCTGATCGTGTTCGTGCCGATGACCCGCTACCGGTCGCTGGTGCCGTCGGGCGTGCGGAATTTCTTCGAGTCGATCTGCGTCTACTTCCGCGACGAGGTCGCCCGCCCGATTCTCCACGACGAGACCGACCGGTTCATCGGCGTCATCTGGACCACGTTCTTCTTCATTCTCTTCGCCAATCTGCTGGGCATCATCCCCATCGCGGCGATTGTCTATCTGGTCAGCAGGGGCGAACTGCACGAGTGGGGCGGGACGGCCACCGGCAACATTTATGTCACCGGGGCGTTGGCCGGCTTCATGTTCGTCTTCATCCATCTTTCGGGCATTGCCCAGAACGTTCGGCATCAGCGTCATGCGGGCCGCTCGCCGATTACGGCCGGCCTTTTCGGCGTGGCGGTCTACCTGTACAAGATGGTTCCTCATATCGAGGGCGCGCTGGGCATTATCCTATTCCTGCCGCTTCTGGGACTGGAGTTTCTGGGAGCGGTGGTCAAGAGCGTGGCCCTGGCTATTCGGTTGTTCGCCAACATGATCGCCGGGCACATCCTGCTGGCCGTCCTGTTGTTCTTCATCACCTTCGCCCAGGGCTACCTGAGCGGGTTTGCCCTGGCGAGCGTGAGCGTTGTGGGCAGCGTGGCGATCACGCTGCTGGAGTTGTTCGTGGCGTTTCTCCAGGCGTACATCTTTACGTTCCTGGCGACGATCTTCATTGGCATGGCCGTGCATCAGGATCACTAGTGCCGGCCGCGGAACGGAGTCCGACTTTCGGTTGTGCTCAACTTTTTTGGAGGTTTCTCGATGTCGAGCAGGTTTCTCTCGATGGTGGCGTTGACGATGATCGTGCTGGGAATGACCTCGATGGCCATGGCCCAGACGGAGCACCAGGCGGCGGAAAAGGCGGTCGTCGCGGGTCCCGAGTCTCTGTTGTTCGACAGCGCCGGGGCCGCCCACTTCGCCGGACCCATCGGGGCCGGACTGGTTCTGATCGGCGGCGGCTTGGGCATCGGGCGGATCGCCGCTTCGGCGTGCGAGAGCATCGCCCGTCAGCCGGAGGCCGGCGGCCGGATCTTCACCTCCATGATCATCACCGCGGCGATGATCGAAGGCGCCACCCTGTTCGGCGTCGTCGTCTGCCTGCTGGCGATCTTCGTCTAGCGCGTGGCAACCGCCGTCCGGACGGATAGAATGGTAGATTTGAGGAGTTCGGCAATGGGCCGAAGCACGTGGATGCGCATTGGAACGGCCTGCCTGATCCAGGCGGGGGCTGCGCTGGCCGCCGAGACCGAGGGCGAAACGCCCTCGCTGTTCTCGGGCGGGTACGGCACCGCCATCTGGCAGTTGGTGGTCTTCGTGGTCCTGATCGTCGTGCTGGGCAAGTTCGCCTGGCCCAACCTGCTCGACGCCCTGCGCAAGCGGGAGGATCGGATTCGCGGCGAACTCGACGAGGCCAGCCGCCAGCGGAAGGAGGCCCAGGACCTGCTCTCGCAGTACGAGAGCAAGCTGGCCGCCGCCCAGGTCGAAGCCGAGAAGATTCTCAAATCCACCTCGGGCGAGGCTGAGCGGATCAAGACCGAGATGCTCCACGAGGCCCAGAAGCAGGCCCAGGAGACCCTGATGAAGGTCACCGGGCAGGTCGAACTGGCCAAGCGCGAAGCCCTGCGGGAGATCTACGGCAAGAGCGCGGACCTGGCGGCGGATCTGGCCGCCCGCATCCTCGGTCGCGAGGTCAACGCCGAGGACCATCGCGTTTTGATCCATGAGTCGCTGGAGACGCTGGACGAACTGGAGCCCAAGTCGTAGCAGGAAACCATGGCCGCTGAAGACCGTTACGAACGTCGTCGGATCGCTGCGAGTTACGCCTCGGCCCTTTTCGAGCTGGCCCAGGCGGGCGACGCGGTCGATCGCATCGCCGAGCAGCTTGCCGGTTTGCGCAGCGTGCTCGAGGCGCACCCGGAACTGGTGACGCTCTTTGAGTCCCCGGTGGTCGGTTTCGAGGATCGCCGTCGGCTGGTCGAGCGGATCGGGTCCGGCTGCGATGAGATGCTGGCCGGCACGTTGGCGGTGATGAACCGTCGGGGCCGGCTGGGCATGCTGCCCGAGATGATCGCGGCGTTCCGGGACCAGTTGGACCGCCTCCGCGGTCGGGTTCGGACGCGGCTGACCACGGCGACGGACGTCGACGAGACCACGATGGCGGATATCCGCAAAGCCCTCGGCAAGTACCTGAAGCGCGAGCCGGTGATCACGCACCGGGTCGATCCGGCGATCATGGGCGGTTTCGTGGCCCGGGCGGGCGACACCCTGATCGACGCGTCGGTGCGGACGCAACTGGCCATGATGAAAGAACGTTTAACCCAACGAGGCGAAGATGAAGTTCAAAGCGGACGAGATCACGTCGGTCATTAAGCGGGAAATCGAGAACTTCCGGACCGAGCTGGATCTGGCCAATGTCGGGCAGGTGCTGGAGGTCAGTGACGGGATCGCCCGGGTCTACGGCCTGACCTCGGCCATGGCCGGCGAGATGGTCCAGTTCGAAAGCGGCGTCTACGGCCAGGTATTCAACCTCGAGGAAGGCAGCGTGGGCATCGTCGTGCTCGGCGACTACCTGACCATCGAGGAGGGCCACAGCGTCCGATGCACCGGGCAGTTGCTTTCGGTGCCGGTCGGACCGGAGCTGATCGGCCGCGTGGTCAACCCGCTCGGCCAGCCGATGGACGACGGCGGGCCCATCGTCACCACCCGCCGCCGTCCGGTCGAGACGCCGGCGCCCGGCATTGCCGAACGCCAGCCGGTCACCGAACCGCTCCAGACGGGCCTCAAGGCCATTGACTCGATGACCCCCATCGGCCGCGGCCAGCGCGAGTTGATCATCGGCGACCGCAAGACCGGCAAGACCGCCATCGCCCTCGACACGATTATCAACCAGAAGGGCCAGGGCGTGATCTGCGTCTACGTCGCGGTCGGCCAGAAGGAGTCGACGATCGCGAGCGTGGTCGATACGCTCAAGCGGGCCGGCGCGATGGACTACACCATCGTCGTGGCCGCTTCGGCCGCCGATCCGGCCCCGCTCCAGTACGTCGCCCCGTACGCCGGCTGCGCCATGGCTGAACACTTCATGTACGAGGAAGGCCAGGCCACGCTGTGCATCTACGACGACCTCTCGAAGCAGGCCCAGGCCTACCGCCAGTTGAGCCTCCTGCTTCGCCGGCCTCCCGGCCGCGAGGCCTATCCGGGCGACATCTTCTATCTGCACAGCCGCCTGCTCGAACGCTCGGCCAAACTCGCCGAACGCCGCGTCATCGTCGAGATGACCTCGCCGCCGGACACCCGCGAGGGCGTCAACGGCAAGGTCTACGTCGGCGTGCCCGGCATCCACGAGGCCAAGACCGACCTGGGGCGGATGGACAACCGCGACCGCCTTGAGGTGCGGGTCGTGCCCGGCAGCGGCGGCTCGCTGACCGCGCTGCCGATCATCGAAACCCTCGAGGGCGAGGTCTCGGCCTACGTGCCCACCAATGTCATCAGTATCACCGACGGGCAGATATACCTGGTCTCCGACCTGTTCTTCGCGGGCGTCCGGCCGGCGGTCGAGGTGGGCATCAGCGTCTCCCGCGTCGGCGGCAAGGCCCAGAACAAGGCCATGAAAAAGGTCGCTGGTTCGCTGCGGCTCGACCTGGCCGCCTATCGCGAGCTCGAGGCGTTCGCCCAGTTGGGCACCGAACTTGACGCCGCCACCCAGGCCCAGCTCGACCGCGGGGCCCGCATGGTCGAGATCCTCAAGCAGCCGCAGTACGTGCCCATGTCCGTCACCGACCAGGTGTTGATCATCTACGCCGGGGTCAAGGGCTTCCTGGACGACGTCCCGATTCCGCGGGTCCACGAGTTCGAAAGCAGGTTCCTCAAGTTCATGCGGGACCAGACGACCGACATCTATAACGAACTGCAGTCCAGGGGCGAGCTGACCGACGACCTGGAGGAGGGCATCCGCCAGGCGATCAAGACGTTCAAGGAGACCTTCAAGCGGTCGTAGCCCCGCTGCGGCGGGCGCGGCGAATCCGCGGCGAGCACACCGATGGCCAAGACGCGAGCGATACTTCGGCGACGACGGGCGGTGCAGAACATCCGCAAGATCACGCGGACCATGCAACTGATCGCGACCGCCCGCTTCCAGCGGTCCTTCAGCCGGGCCACGCGGTTTCGCCCGTACAGCGAGCAGATCGCCCGGATGGTGGCCAACGTCTCAGCCTACGCCCAGGTCGATCACCCGCTGCTCCGCAAGGTCGAACAGCCCCAGCGGATCGCCCTGCTGATCATCAGCGCCAACCGCGGCCTGTGCGGCGGATACAACAGCCAGGTCATCAACACCTCGCTCGGCTTCTACCACGAGCGGCGGCATCTGGGGCTCGACGTCGACCTGTCGGTGGTCGGCAAGAAGGGCAACGCCTACATGCGCTACACCGGCGTCCAGGTCGTCCATCGCCATCTGCTCGGCGACAACCCCACCTACGCCCAGGTCGAACAGATTGCCGACGGCTACCGCCGCGACTTTGTCAGCGGCAAGGTGGACGCGGTCTATGTCGGCTACATGCGGTTCCACTCGGCGTCCCGGCAGAACCCGGAAGTGATCCAACTGCTGCCCGCGACGCCCGCCGCCCCGGCCGCCAACCAGACCTCCCAGGTCGTCTGGCAACACGAGTACGAATTCACGCCGCCCGCCGAACAGCTTCTGGCCGAACTGCTGCCGGAGGCGGTCAGCGTGCGGCTCTACCAGTGCTTCATGGACGCGGTGGTCTCCGAGCACGTGGCCCGGATGATTTCGATGAAGGCGGCCACCGACAACGCGACCGAGATGATCAAGAGCCTCACCCGCGACGCCAACCGGGCCCGGCAGTCGCAGATCACCGGCGAACTGACCGAACTGATGGGCGGGGCCGAGGCGATGTAGCGGCCGCCGTCCGCGGTCGGGCCGCTCGGAAAAGTGGCATAGCAAGGAGATAGATCCATGGCGAATATGGGCAAGGTCGTTCAGATCATCGGTTCGACGCTGGACGCCGAGTTTGACGAAGACCAGGTGCCGGCCCTCCTGAACGCCCTGAAGATCGAGGCGGACAGCCCGGTCGGCAGGATCAACCTGACCTGCGAGGTCGAGCAGCAGCTCGGCGCCGGCCGCGTTCGCGCGGTCTCGCTCGGGTCCACCGACGGCATCGTCCGCGGCATGGAGATCATGGACACCGGCGCGCCGGTCAAGGTGCCGGTGGGCAACGAGACCCTTGGGCGGGTGTTCAATCTGCTGGGCGAGACGGTGGACATGCGAGGCCCCATCCAGGCGGCCCAGTCGCGGGCCATCCACCAGGACCCTCCGGAGTTCGCCGACCTGGAGCCCAAGACCGAAACCTTCGAGACGGGCATCAAGGTCATCGACCTGCTCGCCCCGTTCGTTCGCGGCGGAAAGGTCGGCCTGTTCGGCGGCGCCGGACTCGGCAAGACCGTCGTCATCCAGGAACTGATCGCCCGGATTGCCACCAAACACGGCGGTTACTCCGTTTTCGCCGGCGTCGGCGAACGCACCCGGGAAGGCAACGACCTGTGGCTCGAAATGCAGGAGACCAAGATCGGCGACACCGGCAAGTCGGTCATCGACAACACGACGATGGTCTTCGGCCAGATGAACGAGCCGCCGGGCGCCCGTCTGCGGGCGGCCCTCTCGGCCCTCACGATGGCTGAGTACTTCCGCGACGAGAGCGGGGCCGAAACGCTGTTGTTCGTCGACAACATTTTCCGTTTCGTCCAGGCCGGCTCCGAGGTCTCAGCCCTTCTGGGCCGGATGCCGTCGGCTGTCGGTTATCAGCCGACCCTCGGCACCGAGATGGGCGCCCTCCAGGAGCGGATCACCTCGACCCGCTACGGGGCCATCACCTCGGTCCAGGCGGTCTACGTGCCCGCCGACGACCTGACCGACCCGGCTCCGGCCACCACGTTCACCCACCTCGACGCCTTCATCGTGCTGGATCGCGGCATCGCGGGCAAGGGCATCTATCCCGCCGTCGATCCGCTGGGCAGTTCCTCGCGCATCCTCGATCCGCAGTACGTCGGCGAGGAGCATTACGCGGTCGCCCGCAAGGTCCAGCAGATCCTCCAGCGCTACCGTGAACTCCAGGACATCATCGCGATCCTCGGCGTCGACGAACTCAGCGAAGAGGACAAGCTGGTGGTCTCGCGGGCCCGCAAGATCGAACGCTTCTTCTCGCAGCCGTTCATTGTGGCCGAGGCGTTCACCGGGCTGCCGGGCAAGTACACGCCGCTGGCCGACACGATCCGCAGCTTCAAGGAGATCACCGAAGGCAAGTGGGACCACCTGCCCGAGCGGGCCTTCATGTACGTCGGGTCGATCGAAGAGGCCGAGGAAAAAGCCAAGTCCTTTGAGAGCGAGGGCCGCTAGTCATGCCGGACGGCGTCGTCGGACAGCTCCGCTGCACGGTCGTTACTCCGGAGGGCAAATTGGCCGACCATGAGGCCGATTTCGTCGTCCTGACCGCCCACGACGGGCAGTTCGGCATTCTGCCCGAGCGGGCTCCGCTGCTGTGCAAACTCGGGCCGGGGCTCCTGCGGATCGATCGCAAGGGCGCCAGCCACCACTACTATGTCCGCGGCGGGTTCGCCGAGGTCTTCGACAATGACGTGACGGTGGTGACCACCACCGCCGTCGCCGCCGAAAGCATCAATCCTCGGGACCTCCATCAGGAGATCGGCGAGGCCCAGGCCATGCCCGTCGAGACTTCCGATCAGCGTGAGGCCCGCGAAGCCGCCCTGGCCGCCGCCCACGCCAAGGAATCGGTCTACCACCTGCACCTCCGCAAGCACGCCTGACCGGCGAGAACCGCCGCCGGTCGAAAGTCTCAATCGGCTATTTGATCTTGGCCGCCGAGGCTGTACTATTATCCGGTATTCCATAGTGACAGTTCGTAAACGCAATTGAGGTTGTCGATGAGCGCACAAGAGCAGACCGCCATTACCCCGACCCGGACCGAGGATTACCCCGAATGGTACCAGCAGGTGATCCGTGCCGCCGACCTGGCCGAACCGTCGCCGGTCCGCGGCTGCATGGTCATCAAGCCGTGGGGCTACGGTATCTGGGAGAACATCCAGCAGACGCTGGACGCCATGTTCAAGGCCACCGGCCACCAGAACGCCTATTTTCCCCTGTTCATCCCGATCAGCTTCCTCCAGAAGGAGGCTCAGCACGTCGAGGGCTTCGCCAAGGAGTGCGCGGTGGTCACGCACCATCGCCTGGCCGCCAACGACGAGGGCAAGCTCGTGCCCGTCGGCGAGCTGGAAGAGCCGCTGATCGTCCGGCCGACCTCCGAGACCATCATCGGAGCCATGTTCGCCAAGTGGGTCCAGTCGTACCGCGACCTGCCGCTTCTGATTAACCAGTGGGCCAACGTCGTCCGCTGGGAGATGCGCACCCGCATGTTCCTGCGGACCACCGAATTCCTCTGGCAGGAGGGCCACACCGCCCACGCCACCCGGCAGGAGGCAACCGAGGAGACCCGGCGTATGCTCGAAGTCTACGCCGACTTCGCCCGCAACGCCATGGCCATGCCCGTGATCCAGGGCGAGAAGACCGAGGGCGAGCGCTTTCCCGGGGCCGTCTCGACCTACTCGATCGAGGCGATGATGCAGGATCGCAAGGCCCTGCAGGCTGGCACCTCGCACTTCCTCGGCCAGAATTTCTCGCACGCCTCGGAGATCAAGTTCCTCGACGACCAGGGCCAGGAGGTCTACGCCTGGACCACCTCGTGGGGCGTTTCGACCCGGCTGGTGGGGGGGCTGATTATGACGCACAGCGACGACGACGGCCTCGTTCTGCCGCCGCGCCTCGCCCCCGCCCACGTGGTGATCCTGCCGGTGATCCACAAGGAGGAGACGCGAAGCCAGGTGATGGAATACTGCGACCGACTCGCCCGCGAGCTTCGCGACCTGAGCTACCACGGCCGGCCCGTGCGGGTCGAACTTGACGCCCGCGACAAGCGCGGCGGCGAGAAGAGCTGGGAGTGGGTCAAGAAGGGCGTGCCGATCCGTCTCGAAGTCGGGCCGCGCGACATCGCCTCCGACTCGGTTTTCGTCGGCCGCCGCGACCTGCCCATCAAGCAGCGAACCGGCCAGCCGCGCGCCGAGTTCGTCGGCTCACTGGTCAAGGTCCTCGACGAGATGCAGGAGACGCTCTATCAGCGGGCCAAGACCTTCCGCGACGAGAACACGGTCAAGATCGACGACCGCGATGAGTTCTACAGGTTCTTCACGCCCGCCAACGCCGAAAAGCCCGAGATTCACGGCGGCTTCGCTCTCGCCCATTGGTGCGGCGATCCAGCCGTCGAGGACCAGGTGGCCCGCGACCTTCAGGTCACGATCCGCTGCATTCCGCTCGACGGCCAGGACGAACCGGGCACGTGCATCTTCACCGGCCGGCCCAGCGCCCGCCGCGTGGTCTTTGCCAAGGCGTATTGAGGTTCGCCGCTGCCACTTGCGGGGCTGGCGGTCTTTACAGCGCCGCTTCCGCCTTCGCGCGAATCTTCTCGCTCAGTTCCATCGTCTTCTGGGCGCTGTGGATGTCGGTGATGCACGCCTCCGGCTTGGTGAGGCAGTTGAGGAAATGCTCCGCCTGGCGTTCGAAGCGGCTGGGGAATGCTCCGAGTTCAACGTCTTCCCACACGTCGTGGCGGAACCACCGCATCCGGTCGCCGGCGGCGTAGTCGTAGATGGCCGACTGCCGATGGCCGCAGACCTCGACCGTCGCCCGTCCGCCGGCGTGGCGGCTGCCCGCCTCCAGATACGCCATCGCCTCGTTCGGACCCGACAGCAGCATGGTCACGTCGATGACCTTATCAAGGTTCATGGCTTTCTTCGGCCGGAACTGGGCGCCGACCACCTTCCACGGATCGCCCAGCAGATACCGCATCAGGTCCACCGAGTGCGAGCCGTTGTCCATCAGGTTGCCGCCTCGCCCATAGGCGTTGCCCGCGCTGCTGCAGAAGACGTTGCGAAATGTGGTGACCGGCCCGAAGCGCCCGCGGTCGATCTCCCGTTTGATCCGCACGATCGGCTCGTGGAACCGGTGGCAGAACGCGACCATGAACAACGTTCCCGCCTTTCCAGCCGCCCGCACCATCCTGCGTCCCTCGGCTGCGGTCATGGCCAGCGGTTTTTCGCACAGCACCGCGCAGCGGCTTGCCAGCACGTCCAGGGCAATCGCGGCGTGCGAGTCCGGCGGCGTGCAGATGATCACCGCGTCGGGCTTCCCTTTTTCCAGCATCTCGACGTGGTCGCCGTAGGCCTTCAGGTGGTACTGCTCCGCCTTCTGTTTGGCCGCCTCGGCGCCGATGTCGCAGATCGCCGTCACCTCGCACCGCCTGGAGAACTTGCGGAACGCGTTGATATGCACCGGGGCGATCCCGCCCGCGCCGATGATCCCGATCGTTACCCGCCTCTTCGCCATGATCCGCTCCTTACCGCAGCCGACGTTGCAGCCGCAGGCCGCCATTCTACCCCGCCCGCCCCGTGAGTCAACGCCGCCCGCCACGATTCCCTTGCATCCCTCGATCGGGGTTATAGAATGCCGCTAATGGTCCAAATGCAAACCAACCACCGGACGGCCGCTTTGCCGGTCGTCTGATGCAGGAGGCAACCCATGCGGTATCGCGGTGAAAAGACCCGGGAAATCTCATTTCCCCTCGGCGGGATCGGCAGCGGGTCGATTGGGCTGGCCGGCAACGGGGCCCTCGTCGATTGGGAGATCTTCAACAAGCCCAACAAGGGCAGCCATCTCGGCTTTTCGCACTTTGCGGTTAAGGCTGAGGCCGGCGGAAAACTGCTCGACGCCCGCGCCCTGGTCGGCGACGCCCATCCGCCCTACACCGGCTCGGCGACCTCCGGCGGCACCAGTTGGCAGAGCTTCGGCTTCGGCATCCGGCGCACCAGCCTCCAGGGCCTGCCGCACTTCCGCTCCACCGAGTTTGTCGGCGAGTTTCCCTTCGCCACCGTCGAGTTCAATGACCGCCAGTTTCCCGGCCGCGTCCGCCTCCATGCGTTCAATCCCTTTATTCCCCTCAACGACCGCGATTCCAGCATTCCCGCCGCCTGCTTCGTCGTCGAGATCGAAAACCCGACGGCCAGGAAGATTCGCTACACGATCGCCGGCACGCTGTTGAACCCTCACGCGGAGCAGGCCGTCAACCGCTTCGCCAAGAAGGCTGGCGCCAAACTGATCCGCCTCTCGTCGCCCAAGTGGAAACCCGACGACCTGGAATTCGGCGACATGACCATCGCCACCGACGCCTCGCAGACCAGCCATCAGGAAACCTGGTTTGTCGGCCACTGGTTCGACAACCTTGAAGTCTACTGGCGCGACTTCGCCCGCATCGGTCCGCTGCCTGCCCGACGCTGCGCCAAACCGGTCGAAGGCGGCAACGAGGCCAAAGCCGGTCACACCACGCTGGCCGCCCGGATCGAGGTCGGCCCGCGCCAGACCAAACAGGTCCGTTTCGTGATTGCCTGGCACTTCCCCAACGTCAGCAACTATTGGCAGCCGCCAACCTGCGACGAAAAGAAATGCCCGACCAACCGGTGGAAGAATTACTACGCCTCGCTCTTCAAAGACTCCACCGACGCCGCCGGCTATGTGCTTAAGCACTGGGACCGCCTGCACAGCCGGACCCAAAGCTTCAAGAACGCCCTCTTCGGCTCGACGCTGCCGGACTACGTGCTCGACGCGGTTTCCGCCAACATCTCCATCCTCAAAAGCCCGACCGTCCTTCGCCTCGAGGACGGATCACTCTACGGCTTTGAGGGCTGTTGCCCGACCTGCGGCTGTTGCGAAGGCTCCTGTCAACACGTCTGGAACTACGCCTACGCCCTTCCGTTCCTATTTCCCAACCTCGAACGTTCGATGCGAGAACTGGAGTACACCCACAGCATGCGCGACGACGGCAAGCTCGGTTTCCGCCTTCGCCTGCCCCTGGGCCGGGCCCGCCAGGACTTCGCCTGCGCCGACGGCCAGTTCGGCACCATCATCAAGTGCTACCGCGAGTGGAAGATGTCCGGCGACGACGCATGGCTGCGGAAGTGGTGGCCCTCGATCCGCAAATCCCTCGAATTCGCCTGGGCCACGACCAACGAGCACCTCTGGGACGCCGACCGCGACGGCGTGCTCGAAGGCCGCCAGCACCACACCCTCGACGTCGAGCTCTTCGGCCCCAACTCGTGGCTCACCGGTTTCTACCTGGCCGCCCTCAAAGCCGCCGCCGAGATGGCTGAGCATCTCGGCGAGCCAGGCAAGGCAAAGGAATACCGCGAACTCTTCGCCCAGGGCAAAACGTGGGTCGATAAGAATCTCTTCAACGGCGAATTCTACCACCAGAAGGTCGATCTGGCCGATCGATCCATCCTCAAGCCGTTTACGAAGTTCGAGTCGGCCGAGCAGCGACGAAGCCCGCAATCCGTGCAGAACTACTACTGGGACGCCGAGCACCGCCAGCTCAAGTACCAGGTTGCCGACGGCTGCCAGTGCGATCAGGTACTCGCCCAGTGGCACGCCAACCTGGTCGGTCTCGGCGAAATCTTCAATCCGCGCCAGGTCAAAAAGGCCCTGCGGGCCATCTACCGGCACAATTTCAAGAAGTCCATGCGCGACGAGTTCAACCCCTGCCGCCTCTATGCCCTCAATGACGAGCCGGCCCTGGTGATCTGCGACTGGCCGCGCGGCGGCAAGCCCGCGGTGCCCATCCCGTACGCCGAGGAGGCCATGAACGGCTTCGAATACCAAGCCGGCATTCACATGATCCAGGAAGGCCTGGTCGACGAGGGCCTGCAGGTCATCCGCGCCGTCCGCCTCCGCTACGACGGCGAGAACCGCAACCCGTGGAACGAGTTCGAGTGCGGCAGCAACTACTCCCGCTCGATGGCCAGCTACGCGCTGCTGCCCGCGCTGTCGGGCTTCAGCTTCGACATGGTCAACAAGCACATCGGCTTTGCTCCCGTGATCAACCAGAAGAACTTCTCCTGCTTCTGGTGTATCGACGGGGCGTGGGGCGTATATCAGCGGAAGGGCGGTCGGGTGCTCCTGACCGTCGAAGAGGGGTCGCTGACGCTGAACTCCTTCTCCGATAGTCTGTTTTCCGACGGCAAGAGGGTCAAAGTCGGCAAGGTATCGACGATTTCTGAAAAGGGCATGCTTCGCCTGTCCAAGCCGGTCACCATCGCTTCCGGCCGGACTCTCATCATCGGCTAGGTTCATCCCTCAGGACCACGATACAAAAGAAAGGATGATATCAGACCATGCCCGAATGCCTGCTCGTCCGCGACCGCCGGCCCAACGCCCGGATCGTCCTTCAGGAGCCCAGCCGCCGGGCCGCCCAGGAGGCGGCGATGGAACTGGTTCACGGCGTGGCCCTGGCCACCGGCGCCCGGCTGTTCATCGACGGCTCGGACGTCTTCGAAGACCCGCTTGAACCGCGGCGACAGACGCCGGTCCGGATCCGCTTCAACCTTCTGCCACGTTCAATGAACTGCCTGACCAAGGATACCTTCCGCGTTCGCGTCACTTCCGATTCCCTGGACATCAGCGCCGAAACGCCCGCGGGCTTTCTCAACGCCGTCTACGGCCTTCTCGAACAGTACTGCGGCTTCGTCTGGCTCTGGCCCGGCCCGGACGGCGAGGCCTGCAAGTCGCTCGATTCGCTCGCCATCCCGGTCGGTGAATGGTCCGACGGTCCGGATTACCTCTGGCGGCACCTGCTCTTCGCGGACATCGATCCCGCCCACGAGAGCAAGTGGACGATCAAGGAGTTCCACCTGCACCCGGATGCCGCCGCCATGGCCGACTTCCACCGCTGGCAGCAACGAAACCGCCTGGGGGGCCTCAAGGTCTACATGGGCCACACGTGGGGCGAACTGGTCAGCCCGCTGGTCTACGGCCGAACCCATCCCGAGTTTTTCGCTGAAATCAACGGCTCGCGCGAGGCCGGCCTGGCCAACTTCACCGGCAAGCACGGCGGCCAGCTCTGCACCACCAATCCGCAGCTTCTCGACCTGTTCGTCGAGAAGGTCCGGGCGTTCTTCAACGCGCACCCGGACTACGATGTAATGAGCATCTCGCCCAACGACGGCACCGGCTTCTGCGAATGCGACCGCTGCATCGCCCTCGACGTCGCCTGCGGCAATCCGCCGCCTCAGGCGGTCCGGACCGCCGGCGGCGCACTGGAGGCGGCCTTCAAGGATGACGCCGACAAGACCGGGCCCGCCATGCGAATCACCGGCCCGATCACCGACCGCATCTTCACCTTCGCCAACCACGTCGCCGCCCGTATCGCTGAGTCGCACCCGGACAAGCTGCTCCTGCTGCTGGTCTACAGCGTCTATCGCGACCCGCCCAGAAAGGTCAAACTCGCCCCGAACGTGATCGCCTGGTTCTGTGTCCAGTGTCATCAGCATTGGGACGACGGCTTTCGCCAGGCCGATTTCGACAACGTCGCCACACTGGCCAAGAACGCTGACGAACTGGGCATCTACGAGTACTACGATCAGGGTGCCTGGCCCGGCGTGGTCCGCAGCTTTCCCGACCTGATCGCCGGCTCCGTCCGCGAATTTCACCGCCGAGGCGCCGCCCACTACTCGACCCAGGCGAGCACCGGCTTTGCCACCAACGCCTTTAACCTCTGGTTCCTCTCACGCGTCCTGTGGAATACCGCGTCCGACGTGGACGCCGAGCTGGACCGGTTCTGCGCCAGCGCCTTCGGCGCCGCCGCCGCGGCTATGACCGACTACTTCAACCTCTGGCGAACCCGCTGGAAAGAGACCAAGGGTATGGCCGGCACCGGCGACTCGATGGGCGAAAAGACCGACCAATCCAAGCGCCTCACCCCGTTCGACCAGGTCCGCCGCCTCTACCCAGCCGACTTCCTGACCACCTGCCGCCAGACCCTCGACCGCGCCCGCTCGCAAGTCGACCCGCTATCCGCCCAGCGCCGACGGATCGATTTCGTCGAACAGGGCCTGCGAACGACCGAACTGGCCGTCCAAGCCGCCGGTGCCTCTCACGCCCTGGCTGAAAAGGGATGGCCCATGACCCACGGTGACGTGACGCCGGAAGCGGTTCAGAGACTCGGCGATCCCGCCGCCGTTCGCCGAATTGCCCTGGCCGCCCTGGAGCACTGGGACCGCTGGGAAGCCTGGCTCGAGACGCACCGCAACGGCTTCGTCCTCTCCCACTTCTGGGCTCGCTACTGCCTCGACTCCCGCAAGGGCCTGCATCCGCACCAGGCCCTCCGCCGCATCCTCGAACTCCTGCCGGCTGGATGACCGCCGGTGGCAGGGGGGTTACGCCGCTGAGGCCGCCACCTGCTTGTGGGCGATAGCCACCGCCGACTGCTCCTCGATCTGGTCGCGAACCAGGTTCCAGTAGGTCCCCTGGGCCTCGACCAGCTCATCGTGCGTGCCCGTCTCGACGATCCGCCCGTTGTCGAGCACCACGATCTTGTCGGACTTGGAGGCCACCGACGCCCGGTGCGAAATGATCAGCACCGTCTTGCCCGCCAAAGCGGTCTTGATCGTCTTCTGGATCTTGGCCTCCGTTTCGGCGTCCAGGGCGCTGGTGCAGTCGTCCAGGATCAGCACGTCCGGGTCGGTTACCAGGGCTCGGGCTAGGCTGATCCGCTGCTTCTGACCGCCGCTGAGGCGCAGGCCGTTCTCGCCGATTACCGTCCCGTACCCGTCCGGCAGCGACTCGATGAACTCGTGGATCTCCGCCGCCTTGGCCGCCGCGATCATCTCCTCGTGCGTCGCCCGGCTGTTGCCGTAGAGGATGTTGCTCGCCAGCGTCCCGGAGAAGAGGACCGGCTCCTGCGGCACGTACGAAATCCGCCGACGCAGCGACGACGTTCGAACCTTGCGGAGGTCCTGACCGTCGATGCTGATCCGGCCCTCGCCCGGATCGTACAGCCGCAGCAGCAGCATGCCCAGCGTGCTCTTGCCCGCCCCGGACCGTCCCATGAGGCACACCTGCGAGCCCTTGACCACCTCCAGGTCGATCCCGCTGACCGCCGCCCGCTCGGACCCGTCGAAGCTGAATGTGATGTTCTCGAAGCGGACCCCCTGGCTCAGCCGCTCCAGCGGCCGGGCCTTCGGATGGTCCACGATCGTCATGGGCTCATTGAGCACCTCCAGCACCCGCTCGCACGAGACCCGCAGCCACTGCACCGTCGCGGTCAACTGCGTCAACGCCGCGACCGGCCAGAACAGCCCGTGGCAGACCGTGTGGAAGAATAACAGGTAGCCCAGCGTCAGCTCGCCGCGCCGCAGCAGGATCACCCCGTACCCCAGCGTCACCCCGGTGACCGACGCCGAGATCATCGTACAGACCATCGACAGCAGGTTGTTCTTCAGCACGATCCGGCGATTCCGGCGGAACAGGTCAGTCGCCCGCACGAAAAACTCCCGCAGCTCGCGCTTCTCCTGACCGAACCCCTTGACCACCCGCGGATTCGCCAGCCGGTCACGCACCAGCCCGTACAGCGACGAGTGGTTCCTCCGCTGCGTGATGCTCATCTCCCGGATCTGTCCGGCGAACTTGTAGTACGCCCAGCCGTAGAACGGCATCGCCAGCAGCGCCAGCCACGTCAGCTTCGGGCTGATGTAGAACATCAGCGACACGTTGATCACGATCAGGCCCGAAAACCGCACGAGCTGCGTCATCACGCCCGTGAACTGTCCCTCGATCACCTGTACGTCGTCGATCGCCCGACTCAGCAGCCGCCCGGTCTGGTGCTGATCGTGAAAGCTCATCTGAAGGCGCAGCAGCTTCTCGTGGATGTGCCGCCGCATCGAGAACACCACCTGCTCGGTGATCTTGGCGATCTTCACGCTCGACCACGCCGACGCCGCCACCGTTGCCAGGTGCGTGCCGACCAGCAATGCCGCGATCAGGGCCAGCAGGCGGAGCTTCTCGGCGTTCGGACGGCCCGTCCGCCCGTCGATCCGATCCTGCAACGCCCCGTCCGCCGCCAGCTCGCCGACCAGCACCGGGTCGGCTGCGTTCTCGCCCGGCAGCATCCCGTCGGTGATCGGCCGGTGATCGACCGCCTGTTCGCCCGGCCACTGCGAAATCGGCTCCTCGATCGTCACGAACCCTTTGGGCTGGCCGTGCAGAATCGGCTCGGCCACCAGTTCCACCTGGAGCACCTCGTCCACCAGGTACCGGCTCATCGCGGCCATGATCGACCCCTCAGCCGCGAAGCCCAGGTAGCACACGCCGATCAGCAGCAGGCCGAATATGTGGAATCGGAAATAACGTCGATAGATTTCCAGCAGAGAACGCATTGGAAAAACTCCCTCGGTTTGTGGCGGGTCCCGCCCGGTTGCTCCGTCTCAGGCCACTTTGGCAAACTGCGTAAAGTACAGATGCCGGTAGTGTCCTCCCTCGCGGGCGAGCAGTTCGTGGTGGCTGCCCGCCTCGACGATTCTCCCCTTGTCCAGAACAACGATTATGTCCGCGCCGACAATCGTGCTCAGCCGGTGTGCGATCACGAACGACGTCCGGTTGCGCATGATCTTCACCAGGGCACGTTGCAGCAGACGTTCGGATTCGGTGTCCAGGGCGCTGGTCGCCTCATCGAGAATCAACAGCGCCGGATCGGTCAGAATCGCGCGGGCGATGATCAGCCGCTGCTTCTGACCAACCGAAAGCTTCGAGCCCTCCTCGCCCAACAGGGTGTCATAACCCTGCGGAAGGGCCGTGACCGCCTTGTGGATCTCCGCCGCCTTGGCCGCCGCGATCACCTGATCGATCGTGGCGTCGCGACGCCCGTAGGCGATGTTGTCCCGCACCGTCCCCTCGAACAGGATCGGATCCTGCGGCACCACCGCGATGTTCCGCCGGATGGTGGCCTGCGAATAGCGGTTGATGTCGATCCCGTCGATCAGGATCCGCCCGCCGCTCGCCCGATAGAACCGCATCAGCAGCGAAATGATCGTCGTCTTGCCGCACCCGGTGTGCCCGACCAGGGCCACCGTCTTGCCAGCCTCCACCTGCAGATCGATGCCCCGCAGCACCGGGTTGTCCGGCTCGTAGTGGAAGCACAGATCCTCGAAGCTGACCTGCCCGGCCAGGCGATGGCGGAACACCGCCTCCGGCGGGTCGGCCGGCTCGCGATCCTCGCCCAGCAACTCGAACACCCGTCGGACCGAGACCATCGCCCGCTCGACCTGATCACTCATCGTGCTGAACCGCAGCGCCGGCTGAAGCAGGTACACGCAGTACCCGGTAAAGGCGATCACCGCCCCCAGCGACATGTCCGAGACGATCACCAGGTAGCACCCGAGCAGGTAGATTCCCGTCTGGCCCGTCCAGTAGATCAGGCTCGACGAGGTTCCGAACACGACCGAATACATGTGGGCCCGAACTCCCAGATTGCGGGCCTCGTTGGCGTCCGAGAGGAAGTGCCGCGTCTCGGTCCGCTCCTGCCCGAACGCTTTGACCGCCGCCGCGCCCGCCAATCGCTCCTGCAGCGACGAGGTGATGTCCTCCATCTTCTCGCGCACCGCCTTGTGCCACTTACGAATGCGGGTGACAAAGAAACGATAGTTGATGATGTACAGCGGAATCAGCAGAATCAGCAGGCACGTCAGCCGCCAGTTCAGCGTCATCATGACCGCCATCGCGATGCTGCACGCCACCAGGTCCGTCACCAGCGTGATCGTCTGGCCCGAAACCATCTGGTTGACCTGTGAAACGTCGCCCATCAGCCGTTCCATGACCCCGCCCGTCGAACTCTTGTCGTAGAACCGCATCGGCAGGAACTGCAGGTGCTCATAGAGCCGCCGCCGCAGGTCCAGCACCAGCTTGTCACCGATCAGGCTGATCACGTAGTTGTTCAGGAACCCGACCCCGGTGGCGATCAGCGGGGTCAGAATGAACAGGGCCAGCACCAGCCCAAACAGCTCCTGACGCTGATTGCCGATCACCTGGTCGACCAGGGTCTTCATCAACAGGGGCGGCGCCAGCGAGATGGCTGTGCTCGTCGTGGTCAGCAGCAACCCGCGGTAAAACCACTTCTTATAGGGCCGGATGAACTGCCAGAGGACCCTGAAGTTGTTGGTGGATTGCGGTTCGCAGTGCATGTGGAATCCTCCCCACGTACAAAGTCCCTGCTCGGGTAAAAAATGAAAAAGTGGGGAAAGTGGACTTGGATTTTGCCGGACTTACCGGTCCGTCAGGTGAGCTTGTTGGGCGTTAGTTCTCCTGCCTCCGGGATCATGAACCCCAAAAGCACTTTCGGCTGGCCGCCCGGACCAGCGTCCGAGGCTACCAGCCTCTATTTCGGCCTCTCATTCGCGCCGTTCCCTTCTGGTTGTAATAGTTCGGTTCAGTACCGACCTTTAATTTAAAAATACCAACGAAACCTCATTTGGCAAGGTTTTTCGCGAATTTTTCGCAGGAAGCCTCCGACCCCCGACCCGAGTCCTACGTGATGATCGAGCCGCTGCTGAGCCACCGGCAGCCCGGCTTGAGGGCGGTCGCCGTCTCCGGAAGGGGGGTATCCAACTCCGGGATCGACCCCGCCCGCCCGGACAGGTAGTCCTCAATCCGGCGATCCAGTTCCCGGTGCCGCCGGACCAGCCCCGCGAACCGCAGTTGCATCGCCTCCAGCCCGAAAACCTTGTTTCGCCGCAGCCATTGGTCGCAAAAGGACTTATCGAACGCCTCAATCATCCCGATCAGCTTCTCGATGTCGCGCCGCAGGCTCTTGAGAGTGGCCGTATCGTCCTTGGCGTACGCCCGGTGCAACTCGCTGCGCACCGCGAGCTTGACCGCCAGCAGCTGGGCCAGCAGCAGGGCGTGCGAGAGGTTCCCAGCCCCGCGGTCGTCCTTAAAGGCGGCCAGCTTTTGGGCCAGTTGGCCAAACGCCTCAGCCTGGTGGTCCCACCTCCTGGGATCCTCAATCAGCGTATTGCGGTGGAAGATGCCCAACAGCGGGTCGTCCCATAAGTAGCTGGCCGTCTCTTTCGGTACGCCTAACTCGCCCGCCAGCGTGTTGGCCGCGTAGCTGCCGAAGCACGTGGCCGCGAACCGCTTCTCCAGGACCTTCGGATCCGCCTGACCGGTCCAGGCCAGCTCGGCGGCGTACTGAAGACCCGCCAGCGCCGAGTCGAACTCACAGTAGCCCCCGTCATCGCCCCACAGCGTGAAAAACAGCTCCTTGACCCCTGAATCGCGGCACGCCCGGACACACGCCCCGGCAGCCGATTCAGTGATCTTTCGGCCGTACCACGGCATGCCCCACGTCCAGACCCCCGAACCGACCACCGGTTCGCTGCCCAGATCCCGATGGCGGGCAATGAAATCCAGGTAAAACTCCTCATCCTCGTGGTAGTAGTCCCAGTAGACCAGTTGCACCCCTTCCGGTATCGCCGCCTTGACGTCCGGCGGGATCACGCACGCCGTGTCGTAGTACTGACCCGTCTTGCTGCCCATCCGGAAGTACATATCGGACCAGATCATCGGCGAGAGGCCATGCTTCCGGCAGATCTCCACCACCCGGCCCAGGTGCCGGTTGAAGATGTCGTACCCGCGCTCGTACCCGAACCGGTCCATGAACTTGCCGCGACCGAGGCTGTGCGCCTCGTCCATGCCGATGTGGACCCGGCGCGAGGTGTACACCGCTGCGAACTGCGCGATCATCTTCTCGATCAGCTCGTAAGTCCTGGGCTCATCGACCAGCAGAATGTCGGCGGTGTCCTTGACCTCATTGAAGGCCGACCAGCGGAGCTGGCCCAGATGCCCGAGCGTCTGGATGCAGCCGATCATCTCGATCCCCAATCCGGCCGCGTACGCGTCGATCTCCCGCAGCTCATCCGCTGTGTACCGCCCGCGAAGGTACCCGAAGTAGGGCTCGTCGGGCAATTCATACGTGTCCTCGGTGTACAGCATCGCCATGTTGTAGCCCATCAACGCCAGCCGACGGAGCCACTTGCGGAAGTGCTCAGCCGTCATCACCGCGTTGCGCGAGCAGTCCAGCATGATCCCCAGCGTGGTAAAATCGGTCGATTCTGCGTACGTTTCCTCCGGCCCGGCCAACTCGGCCAAAAGCGTACCGACCGCCCGCAAGGCGTCGCAAGTTCTGGCATAGCTGACAGTTACACCGCCACCGGCCCGCTCGATGGTAAACCCCGAAGACCGTTCCGGCGGCCGAAATGAAACGGCCACACCGTCCGGCCCGCCTTCGCGAATCGGGTATTCCTCAGCGAGCAGGCCCAGCGCCCGGGCCACTGGTTCCGGTGTGTCTAGAGGGTTCCAGGAAAGGTTGGCGGCCATGGTGGACCTCCCAAAGCGGATCGGTTGCCATCGCGTACGCAAGGCCCATAGCATGCCCGCCGAACCGAGCTCGCGTCAACCCCAAACTCGCTTGCCACTGGGCCATTCGCCTGCGCCGTACCGCTCCAAATCGTTTCACTAGGCCAAAACGGGCAAAAACCACTGGACAAAACCGCCCTGGAAGCCAATAATTTATGTTCTCTACCGGCTCGCTCAGACGACCCGAGAGGGATCGAGTTTAATCACTGGCGTTTGGAGGAATTTGCGTCATGGCAGCAGTTGTTGACAAGGAAAAGTGCACCGGTTGCGAAGCATGCGTCGGAGCCTGCCCCGCTGAAGCGATCTCGATGGACAGTGACGGCAAGGCGGTGGTGGACGCTGGGGCCTGCAGCGAGTGCGGCGTCTGCGTCGACGAGTGCCCGGTCGAGGCCATCTCGATGGCCTGATCGTCCGCATCGTCAAGCCGCTTAAGCGGTTATGAACTCAAAGGGTCCTGTTCCCGGCTGGGGAGCAGGGCCCTTTTTTTGAAAGGAGGCGGATTGCTCTTGACTGCGACGGTAGGCTAAGGTAAATTCCAGAACGGCTGGGGCGGGGGAGCGGGTCTTCACCGGGCAACAACATGGGAGGCAACATGAAGATCGCACTGGTTGGCGTCTATGCATCGCCGGAGGCGACGGGGCTGCGTCTGGTCAGTTCGTTCCTCAAGTCGCGCGGCCATCAGGTCCGCATGATCCTGATGACCGCCAAGCGTTCGCACAAGTCCCAGCGGACTTACAAGCCGGAACTCATCGAGCAGTTCGTTGAAAAGGTGCGCGACTGCGATTTGGTGGGCATGGGCCTGATGACCAACTGCTACTACCAGGCCCGTGAACTGACCGAGGCGATCCGCCGCGTCGACCTCAAGTCGCCGGTCGTCTGGGGCGGTGTGCATCCGACGGTCGCGCCCGAAAGCTGCATCGACTTCGCCGATATCGTCTGCGTCGGCGAGGGCGAATGGCCCATGCTCGAACTGGCTGACGCTATGGAAGCCGGCAAGGACTACTCGCGTATCCCAAGCCTCTGGGTGCGGCAAAACGGCCACGTCGTCAAAAACGAGGTCCGACCGCTCCACGAAAACCTCGACGAGATGCCCTTTGCCGATTACGAGATCGACAATGACCACTACGTGGTGCACAAAGGCGACATCGTTCCAGCCGAACCGGACAAGATGCGCCACAGCCTGGTCCGCTACCGCCTGCTGACCACCCGCGGCTGCCCCTACGCCTGCGCGTTCTGCTGCAACAGCACGTGGCTGCGCACCTATCGTGGCAAGGGCCCGTGGGTCCGCAAACGCTCGATCGCCCACGTGCTTGACGAACTGGAGGCGATCAAACGACGCTTTCCGACCGTCAACTCGGTGAACGTCGCCGACGATACCTTCTTTGTTCGGGACGAGTCGGAGTTCGAGGAATTCGCCGAAGGCTACCGTTCGCGGATCGGCTGGCCGTTCGAGATCAACACGCACCCAGCCACCATCAGTGACCGCAAAGTACAACTGCTGCAAAGCTGCGGCTGTTGGCTGATCAAAATGGGTATCCAGAGCGGTTGCCAGGCCACCAACTACGAGATCTACAATCGCCGCGTCTCCAACGAACGCATCATCGAGGCCATCCGGACCCTCGAACGATTCCCCGCGCTTCGCAAGGAGTACCACTTCATCGTCAGTAACCCTTTCGAGAACGATGAGAGCATGATCGAGACGCTGCACTTTGCCGCCGAGCACCAGGGTTCCGCATCACGCGCCCTGATTTTCCCGCTGGCCTTCTTTCCCGGTTCGCAACTCTACCTCCGCGCCAAGGAGCAGGGCCTCCTCAAGGACGAGCAGGCGGAAATCTACGAGCGGATCTACACCGGAGCCGCCAAACGTCAGTTCGTCCGACTCGGCTACCTGACCATGCTCCTGCAGATCGCGGTCAACGTCCGCCGCTGGGGAATCCCTCGGCCGATCGTCCACCGCTTCATCGACCTGATGACCTGCGGCCCCGTCCGGGCCTGCCTCGACCGTTCCTGGTTCAAGTGGACCGCCATCGGAGCCTACCTGGGTGGACGCAAGGTCAGCCGGATTCTCGGCCAGGCCGTCCGCCCCTTCCGCAAACGCCAACCCGCCTGGGCCGCCGCCGCCGAACCGGAAGGATAGCATACCCGGTGCCTGTGCCAATGCGGGATCGGCGATCGGCGCCGGTGCGGCCGGATTTCTTCCCTTTCTTCCCGCCGCAGGGTATGATAGCGGCCAGCCTTGGACCTTCCGATTGGAGGTTGCGGATATGCATAAGGGCAGGCGTTTGAGGTGGTCTGTCGTTCCGGCCCTGTTCAGTGCAATCCTGGTTTCCTGCCTGCTCGTCGGCTGTGACGGCGGCCAGACCGATCCCAACCAGATCGCCGACCCCAACGATTCCACGACCGATCCCAACGACCCCAATGCCCTGCCCGACGCCTCCAGCCCCGAAGCCGGACCCAACCCGTCCAACGACCAGGCTTGGACCAAGGTCTCCGACGCGGTCGATCAGATCCTCGACGACGGAGGCGCCGTGGACCTGGCCCGCATCACCTTTCTTTCGCTGATCCTCCAGGAGCCGGCGGTCGCCACCGGCGGGGTCGACCCCGAACACAGCGGGATCGCCTGGGCCCGCTTCACCGACGGTGAGGTCCGGTTCCTGATGATCGTCGACGAGGACGCTGACAGCCAGGACTGGGACACCGGTCTGCCCGAACCGCCGGACACAGCCAAGGCGGCCTCGCCGCTCAACGTCAAAGCGGGCGAGTCCTCGCCGCCGCCCGCCTTCGCTCCCGCCGCCGCTAACGACGTCCCTCCGCACTACCTGCCCGCCAGCAACAAGGCCCTCCTGGTCAACGGCTGGGCGCCTTTTCACAAGCAATGGTCGATCAACGACTCAACGCCCCACGTCAAGAAGATGCTCGAATCCCGCGGCTACAAGGCGACCACTGGCCGACTGAGCGTGGGGCATTTCTCCGGCCTGAGCCACTTTGGCCTCGTCCTGATCGAGGGCCACGGATCGTGGTTCGACGTAGACCCCAACATCGTGGACGACCCCGACATTCCGGACGATCCCCGCCCCAGCGGCTACGGGATATTCACCACCGACGCCTTCACTCCCGAGAATCGCGAGGCGATCTGGGGCGCCGACGCCAAGGGCCGCGACAATTGGCTCGAAGACGTCCAGCGAGAATACGTCGGCCAGTTCGAGGTCAAGACCTATCAGGGCAGGAGGGTCGTCGATCGCCGTTACTACTACTGGGTCTCGCCCACCTTCATCACCAAGTATGACAAGGGCACGTTCCCCGACCACGCCGTCGTCGTCCTGAGCTGCTGCCGCGGTTTCCAGAACGGCAATCCTTTCGCCGAGACGGTCTTCAGCAAGTCCGACCGGGGGGCGGTGGTTTTCGGCTGGACCAATCGCATCCATTCCGTCCGAGCCATCCACGCGATCCTCTGGCTCTTCCAACTCGCCACCGCCTCCAACGAGAGGGTTACGGCCGAGGGCGTCTACGGCGAAAAAGACGTGCTCGAATCCGCGACTCCGCCCCGCGGCAGTCATCAGGTCCAGCTCTCCGCGGTCCACGAGGCCCTCGTGCAGGCGGGAAAGGACGTCGATCCCAACAGCGGGGCCCGCTTGGTCTACGACCTTCAGGATGACGAACCTTACGAAACCCTCCTCATGCCGCATCCGCTGATGCTCGTTCCGGCCTCGTGGGAGTTGATCCAGGATTGCTGCCTCTGGATGCACGCCCAGGATGCTCCAACCCTCAAGATCGGCGACGCCGGCGTCTCTCTCACCAAGCAGAGCTCAGCCGAGTGGACCGCCCACCTTCCTGTTGGCGCCTACGGCAGCATCGTGGCCGCCGAAGGTGGCCGCAACAGTATCGCCCGGCCGCTGCACCGCTGGCAACCGAAGGTCAAGATGAGCCGCCCGGGCGACCAAGGGCTCTGCTTCGAGATCAACCTGGCCCTTCAGTTCCGCTCGACCGCTTTGGGCTTCCGCAATAACGTCTGGCAGGACGCCCCGCCGCCCAACTTCGCCGCCGGGGCCGAACTGGCTGGCTCGACCGTGACCTGGCGCATCTGGGGCGAGGAAACCGATGGCGCCACCCGGACCAACTACAGCGGCTCGGGGGCCAAGGTTCTGGCGCTCGGCGATGCGGCTGGGATGCTGCGGTCTCTCGACGGTGCCACCGCTGAGATGAGCTTCGAGATTAACATCCCGCTCACCTTCACCGTGACCGACCTGGAGAACGGGACCAGCCAGTCGTTCAACCTGGATGCCGCCATGTTCAGGTTTGTCCGCAGCGGCCTGGCCCTCTCCGAATCCTGGGCCGTCCCCGCCGCCTCCTTCGATCAGAGTGCCGCCGCCCCGTGGGGCTATCCCGCCCGCGTCGAGTGGAACGCCTTCGCCGCCGACCCGCCGTTCGACAACACCACCATTCCCCGCTGAGCCGGCAGGCCGCTGTCTGCTCCTCCTTGACCCTGCTCAAGCGATTCTCTTTCCTGTTGCCGTCAACTCCCGTGCCTCATACACTGGTGATCGTCGCACAGCGACCATCAATCCAAGGAGACGCCACATGGACGGTTTTCGCGAACTCGACGCCGGGCTTGCCGGCCTCGTCGAGCGCATCTACGCCAGCTACGAATCGCAGGAAGGCATCCACCACCTCGGTCGGCGATTCCTGCCCAGCCGGGCCGAGGGCATCGAGGTCATCCGCCTGATGCTCCCGATCCTCTACCCCGGCTACCACGGCCGACAGGACCTGACCTTCGACAACGTCCGCTACCGCCTCGGCGAACTCCTGCTCCAACTCGGCCGTACCCTCCACGCCCAGATACGCCAGTGCCTTGCCTACGGATGCGAACTGAACGCCGCCGACGGCTCAGCCGATCCCGATCATCCCTCCGTCGCCGCCGAGGCCGCCGAAAAGACCCTCGCCTTCCTCAACGAAATCCCCGAACTCCGCCGCATGCTCGCCGGCGACGCCCAGGCCGCCTACGACGGCGATCCCGCCGCCGTCAACACCGACGAGATACTCCTGGCCTATCCGGGGTATCTCGCCATCACCATCTACCGCGTCGCTCACGCCCTGTATCGGCTCGGCGTGCCCCTCTTTCCGCGAATCCTCACCGAGTACGGCCACTCCATCACCGGCATCGACATCCATCCCGGCGCCGCCATCGGCCGAAACTTCTTCATCGACCACGGCACCGGCGTGGTCATCGGCGAAACCACCGTCATCGGCGACAACGTCAAGATCTACCAGGGCGTCACCCTCGGCGCCCTGAGCTTCCCCAAGGACGAACGCGGCAAGCTCATCCGCGGCCATAAACGTCACCCGACCATCGAAAGCAACGTCACCATCTACGCCAACGCCACCATCCTCGGCGGCGAAACCGTCATCGGCGAAGGCGCGGTCATCGGCGGAAACGTCTTTGTCACCTCCTCCGTGCCCGCCGGCTGCCGCGTCTCGCTCAAACCGCCCGAACTTCGCTACAAGACCCGCCGGCCGAACTCGAGCGACTCCGAAGCCGAAAAAACCGACCGGCGGGAATAGAATTGCCATGGCTCCGGAAGCGCACGCGGCAACCTTTTTTATCGAGACCCTCGGCTGTCAGATGAACAAGCTCGACAGCGAGCTCGTTGCCGCTGCGCTCCAGGCCGAGGGCCTGACCGCCGTGCCATCCGCCGACAAGGCCGATTTGGCCGTCCTGAACACCTGCAGCGTCCGCGAACACGCCGAGGCCAAGGCCCTCAGCCGCCTGGGCCACTGGAACCATCTCCGCCGCAAGTCCGGCCGGCCCGCCGCCATCGCTATCATCGGCTGCTTCGCCCAGCGCGACCCGCGGCACATCCTCGCCAAGGCCCCGTTCGTCGATATCGTCTGCGGCCCCGGCCGCATCCATGAACTGCCCGAACTCCACCGCCGCCTGGCTCGCGAAAAGCACCTGGTCGCGACGGATGACTTCCAGGCCCTCCGCGCCGGCCGCGCCGAAGCCTGCCCCGATCTCGAATCGCTTGACGTCTCCCGGCCGACCCAGGTCAACGAGTTCCAAGCCTTCGTCCGCGTTCAGCGCGGCTGTGACAAGTTCTGCACCTACTGCATTGTGCCCTACGTCCGCGGCCCCGAGTGTTCGCGGCCGGTGCCCAACATCCTCGACGAGGTCAAACGCCTCGACGCCGCCGGCGTCAAGGAGGTCACGCTGCTGGGCCAGGCGATCAGCTCCTATCGCGCCGAGCTCGATGGTCGAACCGTCGGACTCGCCGAGCTGTTGCGAATGGTCCACGAGCGGACCGCGATCCCGCGCATCCGCTTTATCACCTCGTATCCCGGCGACTTCCACACCGACGTCCTCTCGGCGATGGCCGAACTGCCGCGAGTCTGCCCCTACCTCCATCTGCCTGCCCAGCACGGCTCCAACGCCATGCTTCGCCTGATGAACCGCAAGTACACCGTCGAGCAGTACCTTGAAATCATCCAAGCCGGAAAAACGCTCGTGCCGGACCTCTCGATTGCCGGCGACTTCATCGTTGGATTTCCCGGCGAGACCGACGACGACCACCAGCGCTCGCTCGATCTCCTGCGTCGCGTCCGCTACAAGAACTGCTTCGTCTTCAAGTACTCGCCGCGTCCCGGCACCGTCGCCGCCCGCCGCCACCACGACAGCGTTTCCGATGACCTCAAAACCGCCCGTCTCCGCCAGCTTCTGGACGTCCAGGATGCCATCGCCGCCGAAGACAACCGCCAACTCATCAGCCGGACGCTGTCCGTCCTCGTCGAAGGCCGATCCAAAAAGAGCCGCACCACCGGCCGACCGCAACTCGTCGCCCGCACCGTCGACGACAAAATCGTCGTCCTCGACGGCCCCGAATCCCTGGTCGGCCAGATCACCTCCGTCCAAATCACCAACGCCACTGCCCTGACCCTCTTCGCCGAGTTGACCGCCACGCCCTGATGCGAGGCGGCGCCACGGTAGGGCGGGAGGTTCTGCGGCAAAACCGCAGGTTCACCCGCCAGGCTCTTCTTCGGCGTTCGGTCCTTTGCCAGATGTGTCCGTGCCTGCGGCTGGAATTTGATGGCATGCGATGGCGATCGAGAGATAATCTCGGGGCGTGTCAAACTATGGCCGCATGTGGAGACCGACAGTATCTCCGAAGGAAGGAAGCCGCCAAGACCCAAAGGAGCCGCTGACCATGAATACCCCCAACCCTCCCTTCGCCACCAGCGACTACATCCTCGCCGTATCCGCCGACCCGCCCGCCCACGACGGCACGGGCGACATGTGGCCCGTGACCTGGGCCGCCGATGACGCGATCTACGCCGCCGCCGGCGACAACGACCCCGGACAAGGCGAAGGCACCGGCTTTCGAGGCAAGCCGCACTGGTCGCCCATGAACGTCTGGCGTGTCCGCGACTGCCCGAGCCCGCACGTCACGCCGGAGCTCGTCCACAACCTTCCGGTCGATCCCAAAAAGTACTGCCAGCGTCCGCTGACCGATCTCGACAACGGTGTCAAACCCGCGGGATTGCTCAGCATCGCCGGAACCTTGTACCTGGCCGTGGCCAACATCAGCGACGTCAACCGCCCCGGAAATCCCTCCTTCAACCGCCAGCGCAACGTCAACGCCTGGATCATCACCTCGCGCGACTACGGCAAGACCTGGGACGTGGACGTCACGCCGCAGGAGTTCTTCACCGGCCGCCTGTCCTCACCGCACTTCGTTCAGTTCGGCCGCGACTACGCCGGTGCGCCCGATGAATACATCTACGCCCTCTTTCCCGCCGCAAACGACGGCTGCAGCTATTGGGACAACGGGGACTATATGCTCCTGGGTCGCGTCCGCATTGCGGACATCCTTCGCCGCGACCGCTGGGAGTTCTGGACCGGAATCGACCAAGCCGGAAAGCCCAAGTGGAGCAATAACGATTCCTCTGCCGCGCCGGTGTTCAGCTTCCCAGGCTTCACCGCCGAAAACCACGTGGCCTACAACCCCGGACTCGGGCGCTTCATCATGGGCAACGGCGGCTTCTACGGCAAGGACGGCCAACCGCTTCCCTATCACAACGGACCCCGCGGACAGTACCGCTCTCAGTTGACGGTCTACGAGGCAACCAATCTCTGGGGCCCGTGGCGACTCTTCTACCGCGTCGACGACTGGGGCAAGGGCAACTACCAGCCGAGTTTCCCGACCAAGTGGATGAGCAAGGACGGCCGAGAAATGGTCATGGTCTCCTCCGGCATGGGCGAGAACTACACCTTCACCACCCAAAAGCTCCACCTGACCGTCGCCTCCGACACCTGAAGCGTCTACAGGGAATCGGTCTGTAATCTGTAGGGCGGGAGGTTCTGCGGCAAAGCCGCAGGTTCACCCGCCACTCGACCGCCAACCATTGAGCTTGGTTGCAGCGCCGCCGCCCATCCCTTCCCGTCGATACTCTCATCCGCTATAATTGCACATATGAGGATCGCCATTGCCTGCAGCCTGCTCGCCCTGGTCCTTGCCGCTGATGCGGCGGCCCAGCCGAAGCTCAATCTGCCCGGCCACAACAACCCGCCGCCCGCCCGGCCGCAACGGCATTCCGGCGGCGAAGGCGTTCCGCCTCTGCCCCTGCCCGCTACCCCCATCCGCCGCAGCGAAAAAAAACGCGAGCCCGCCCCGCCCGTTCTCGTGGCCAAGATAGAATACGCCAGGAACTTCTACAACGTGACCAACGACGCCCGTAATCTCCTGGGCTTCGCCGGCCGGGCCATCAACGATATCGCCTATCGCCCAGCCGACTTCCAGTGGCGGAACTTCAGCTACGACCCCACCGAAGTGCCCATCATCTACCTCAGCGGCCACGACCCCGTCGCCGTTCTTCCACCCGAAGACATGCGCCGCCTCCGCAACTACCTGGTCCTCGGCGGCACCCTCGTCGCCAACGCCTGCTGCGGCTCACCCGAATTTGCCGACAGCTTCCGCACGTTCGTGGCGGAACTCTTCCCCGAACGCCCGCTCCAGCGCCTGCCCGTCGAACACCCGGTCTTCTTCGCCGCCGAACGGCTCGAACAGGTCCGCTTCAAACGCGGCAACGGCGAGACCTTCACCGCTACGCCGCTGCTCGAAGGCGTCGATCTGGGCTGTCGCACCCTCATCTACTTCGCCTCCGCCGACCTGGCCAACGGCTGGTACGGCCAGGACCCGCCCGCCGACTACCCGCCGGGCTTCTGGGTCCTCAAGGACGACGCCCGCAAACTCGGCGTCAACCTGGTCACCACCATCCTCGCCCAACTCCAATACGCCCGCTCGTTTCCCATCGCACAGATCGACTACCAAGCCGACGAAGTCATCGGCGAACCGCTTGCCATCGGCCAGCTCATCCACGGCGGCGACTGGGACCCCAACCCCTCCGCCCTCGCCCGTCTCCAGAAGTACATCGCCGACCACTCCACCATCCCCGTCGCCTTCGACCGCGCCGCCGTCGATCCCGCCGACGCCTCCATCTTCGGCTATCCCGTCCTCTATCTCGTCGGCCACAAAAACTTCACCTTCACCGACGACCAGGCCGCCAACCTCCGCCGATACCTCAACCAGGGCGGCGTCCTGCTCGCTGAGTCCTGCTGCGGCCGAAAGGAGTTTGACCTCGCCTTCCGACGCGAAATCGCCCGCGTCCTGACCGATCAGCCGCTGGAGGCCCTGCCCCCCGACCACGGCCTCTACGATATCAACTTCCGCATCACCGACGTGACCGTCACCGACCTGGCCCGCACGTACTACGGCGACCTCGCCCGTCCGCACCTCGAAGCCGTCGAACTGAACAGCCGACTCGCCGTCCTCTACTCGCCGCTGGCCCTCGGCAACGGCTGGGAAGGAATTCCCCACCCCTTCTCCGCCGGATACCACGACTCCGACGCCCTCCGCCTCGGCGTCAACACCTTCACCTACATCCTGAGCCACTGA
>JAAYCJ010000177.1 GCA_012729815.1 Phycisphaerae bacterium
AGGCCAACCCGGCCACTCGCGACATCCCAATCATCATGATCACCGCCCTGCATGAGATCAGCGACATGGAGCGGGGCGTCGAGAGCGGGACCGATGACTTCCTGACCAAGCCGGTCAACAAGCTGGAGCTGCTGCCCCGGGTCAAATCACTGCTGCGGCTGCGGCATTACAAGTCGGAGCTGGAGCGGACGCTGGCCTACCTGGCCGACCTGGAGCTCAAGCCGCCGCAATAGCGGCCCACCCGTCGGAACAAGTCGGTTTTGTCCACATTTTCTACGTCCGCGCCATCTTGTGGGAATTCGGCGCCTGGGCGACAATGCCGTCATCGGTTTGCGCTCTCGTATGGAGATTGCCCATGACCGCCTATGTCGTCGATACCAGCCGGAGCCCGCACGTCAAACTCCACCCGGTCCCGGTGACCGCGGTCCGCTACACCGGCGGGTTCTGGCGGCATTACCTGGACATCACCGCCGAACGGAGCATTCCCGGGCTCTACCGGCTCTTTGAATCCAAGGGCGTCGTGGACAACTTCCGCCGGGTCTCCGGCCGCAAGGACTGTCCGCGCCGCGGACCCCGCTACACCGATTCGGACGTCTACAAGTGGATGGAGGGCGCAGCCTATCTGTTGGCCCAGCGGGATGTGCCCGAGGTGCGAAAGAGCTTCGATGGCGTGATCGACGAAATTGTCGCCGCCCAGGATCCGGACGGGTATCTGAACACCATGTACCGCGACCCGGCTGAGCGGTTCACTGCTTACGACAGCCATGAGTTCTACTGCTCCGGCCACTATTTCCAAGCCGCTCTGGCCGTCCTCCGCTGCCTCGGCGACGACCGGGCCTACCAGTCGGCTTTGCGGCTTGCCGACTATCTCGACAGCCGCTGCGGGCCCAAAGGCGAGACCCACTGGGCCTCGACCCACCCGGAAATCGAACTGGCCCTGGTCGAGTTGTATCGGCAGTCCGGCGACCGGAAGCACCTGGAGTTCGCCCAACTTCTGCTCGAACGCCTGCCCTATGAAACGGCCTGGATACCGCCAAGCAGCGGCGGATGCCAGCCGCTGCCCTTCACCCAGCGTCAGACGCTCTTTGGACACGCGGTGCGCAACATGTACACCGCGATCGGCGCAACCGGAGTCTGGTCGGAAAACGGCGACGCGGACTACGGCCGTACGATCCGGCGGCTCTGGAACAACCTGGTCGGCCGCCAGATCTACATCACCGGCGGCGTGGGTTCGCGGTACAGCGGCGAGATGATCGGCCCGGACTACGAGTTGCCCAATCGTCTGGCCTACGCGGAGACCTGCGCGGCGATCGGATTTGTCCTCTGGGCGCATCACAATCTGCTGGCCACGGGCGAAGGCACGTTCGCCGACTGGCTCGAGCAGAGCCTCTACAACGGGGTAATCTCCGGCCTCGCCCTGGACGGAGAAACCTACTTTTATCAGAACCCGCTGGCCAGCTTCGGCGACCATCGGCGACAGGCGTGGTACGATACCACCTGCTGCCCGACCAATATGGTCCGCCTGATGGCCTCCCTGCCCGCGTTCTTCTATTCCACGGACGCCCAAGGGGTTTACGTGCACCTGTATGACCGCAACACCCTCGATTGGCGGCTTGAGGACGGCACGCCGATCCGGCTGGAGCAGAAGACGGATTACCCCTGGGACGGCCGGGTGGAAATCACCGTGAATCCGCACAAATCCGTTGAGTTCACGCTCGCTCTGCGGGTTCCGCACTGGTCGCGGGACGCGGTAATACGAATTAACGGCCAGCCGCAGGGCAATTCATCGCCGGAATCGGGCTATCTGCGTGTGCGCCGGGTGTGGTCGCCGTGCGACCGGGTGGAACTGGAACTGGATATGCACGTGCGGGCGATGACGAGCCATCCGCTGGTCATCAACAACCATCAGCGGCTGGCGGTGATGCGGGGTCCGCTGGTGTACTGCCTGGAGAGTGTCGATCAGCCGGACCTGCCGGTTCACCAACTGTCGACCACGTCGGAGGATATCGACGAGGCGGTGGCGGAAGGCCTTCAGATCGCCGGCTGTGGGGTCATCGCGTTGCGGCTGGCAGGCCGGCGGATCGCGAGTTCCGATCGGCTTTACGCCCCGGTTGCGGAGCGAAAGGTCACCGACAGTCCGGTCGAGATGACCGCCATCCCCTACTTTGCCTGGGCCAACCGCGGGGTCTCTCAGATGACCGTCTGGGTCGCACAGCCATAGAGCACAGCGGGTGTTCAGGCCGCACATCATCACCCGTACTTATAATCACCAATATTAACTCGCCTTGTTCTGCTCCTTGACAACCTCCAGGCCGGTTGATAACGTCACCTAGGTTGCCTACAGTAGATGTATCTGAAGGGAGGCGAACCGCCCCTCGGCAACGGGATTATTTGGAGATAACCGCCTTTACGAGTTCATATTTATGGATCAAGAGAAAACCTCGCGGACCGCATCGGAGAAGAACGGCAAGGCTTTGGTCATCGTCGAATCGCCGGCCAAGGCCAAGACCATAAACAAGTATCTGGGCAAGAACTACGTGGTGAAGGCCTCGATGGGGCACGTGCGGGACCTGCCCCAGAAGGCGTTCGGAGTGGATCTGGAGAAGGACTTCGATCCGACCTACCGGGTGCTGCCCACCCGCAAGAAGGTGGTCACCGACCTGAAGAAGGAAGCGGGCAAAGCCGACCGGGTCTTCCTGGCGACCGACTTGGACCGGGAGGGCGAGGCGATCGCCTGGCACCTGGTCAAGGCTCTGGGCCTGCAGGAGAGTCGCACACAGCGGGTCATTTTCAACGAGATCACGAAACCGGCGATTCAGCGGGCGTTCGAGCACCCGCACGATATCGACATGGACAAGGTCAACGCCCAGCAGGCGAGGCGCATCCTCGACCGGATCGTGGGCTACCAGCTCAGCCCGCTGCTGTGGAAGAAGATCGCCAAGGGGCTTTCGGCTGGTCGGGTCCAGTCGGTGGCGGTCAAGCTGATCGTGGAGCGTGAGCGGGAGATCGAGAAGTTCGTGCCCGAGGAGTACTGGAAGGTTGCGGCCCTACTGCACGCCGGCCAGGCTCCCGAGGCGGCGATGGAGGCCTTCGAGACCCACCGCCAGGAGTACGAGGAGAAGCCCGACAGCAAGGGCCTCAAGCGCCTGTTCGAGAAGCACCAGCTCTTTCGGGCTGAGTTGATTGAGGTCGAGGGGCAGAAGTTCAAGTCCGACAACAAGGAGCAGACGGACCAGCTTCTGGAGTGGCTTGGAGTCGCCGATTACCGGATCGCCGATCTGGCCAGCAAGACGCGTCTGGAGCGTCCGCCGGCCCCCTTCACGACGGCTTCGCTGCAGCAGCAGGCGGCTTCGCGGCTCAAGTACACCACGTCGCGCACGATGCGGGTGGCCCAGCAGCTCTATGAAGGGGTTGAGCTCGGTCCTGACGGGTCGATCGCCCTGATTACCTACATGCGTACGGATTCGACGCACCTGGCGGGCGAGGCGCTCACGGCGGTGCGCGGCTACATTCAGACCACCTTCGGCGCGGAATACCTGCCGGAGAAGCCGAACTTCTACGCTTCGCGGGCGAGCGCCCAGGAGGCTCACGAGGCGATCCGGCCGACGGACGTGAACCGCCGTCCGGAAGACGTCAGATCGTTTTTAACCTCGGATCAATACCGGCTTTACGAGTTGATCTGGAAGCGTTTCGTGGCATGCCAGATGCCACCGGCCCAGTGGCTGGTGACCGACGCGATCGTCCACGCGGCGGCGGGCGAGCGGACCGGCGTGTTCAAGGCGATCGGGCGGACGCTGGCGTTTCCGGGTTTTCTATCGCTGCTGCCCTACCGCCTGGAGGACGCGGACGCCGAGCTGCCGCGGCTTGAGAAGGCCCAGCCGCTCCACCGGATCGACGTGCGGGGGACTCAGCACTTCACGCAGCCGCCGCCGCGGTTCAACGAGGCGTCGCTGGTCCGGATGCTGGAACAGCTTGGGATCGGGCGTCCCAGCACATACGCGGCGATCATCTCGACCATCCAGGACCGCGGCTACGTGGTCAAGGACGACGCCAAGTTCCTGCCCACGGACCTTGGCAAGGTGGTGACCGACCAGCTCATGCAGCATTTTCCGCGGATCATGGACGTGAAGTTCACGAGCCACATGGAGGAGCAGCTCGACAAGATCGAGGAGGCCCACCTGGACTGGGTGAAGGTGCTCAACGAGTTCTATCAGCCGTTCAACGAGTCCCTCGACCAGGCCCGCGAGCAGATGGAGAAGCAGGCGGCTGAGAGCCCGTATACGTGCGAGACGTGCGGCAAGCCGATGGTATACCGGTGGACCAAGACGGGCCGGTTTCTGGCGTGCTCGGGGTATCCCGAGTGCACCAACGCCATGTCGGTGGACGAGGAGGGCAAGCCGGTCAAGAATGAAGTGAGGATGACCGAGCACGCGTGCCCCAAATGCGGCAAGCCGATGGCCTTTCGGCAGTCGAAGTACGGCCCGTTTCTCGGATGCTCCGGGTATCCGGAGTGCAAGACGACGGTGCCGTGCGACAAGGAAGGCCATCCGCTTCGGAAGGTCAAGCCGGAGGAAGTGAACAAGACGTGCGGCGAGTGCGGCAAGCCGATGGTGGCCAAAAAAGGCCGCGGGCGGCGAGGCGGGTTCCTGGCGTGCACGGGCTATCCGGCGTGCAAGGAGACCGAGCCGATCCCGGACGACATCGCGATCGATTGGCCGGAGCCGCAGGAGTCGGGCGTGACGTGTCCCAACTGCGGCAAGCCGATGCTCGTGCGGCGTTCGCGGCGCGGGCCGTTCCTCGGCTGCAAGGGATTCCCCAAGTGCCGCAAGACGATGCCCATGCCCAAGGAGGGCGAGGCCGCCAAGGACGATGTGAAGAAGGAGCAGGAGGGACAGGGCGAGGAAACGTGACGTGAGGGGCCAGGGCGAGACGCGCATCACGTTTCTGGGCACCGGCACCTCGCATGGAATTCCCATGATCGGGTGTTTCTGTCCGGTCTGCACGTCGGAGGACTCCCGCGACGTCCGGACCCGCTGCAGCGTTCTGGTGGAAGTGCCGCAGGGCAACATCATCATCGACACGCCGCCCGAGTTCCGCCTCCAGTGCATCGCGCACCGGGTGACGCGGGTGGACGCGGTGCTTTTCACGCACGCGCACGCGGACCACATTTTCGGTCTCGACGACATCCGGCGGTTCTGTTTCATGCAATCCGGGCCGATTCCCTGTTACGGCTCGGAGAAGACGATCCGGTCGCTGCAGAAGGTCTTCAGCTACGCGTTCAGCGACCCGGCTGAGACATATTCGGAGCGTCCGCGTCTGGTTCCGATGGTGGTGAGCGGGCCGTTTTCGCTGCTGGACCGCACGGTTTCGCCGCTGCCGCTGGCCCACGGTCGGGACACGGTGTTCGGCTTTCGGTTCGGCAACTGGGCCTACTGCACGGACTGCTCGGGCATTCCGCCCGAGACGGCGGAACAACTGCACGGCCTGGATCTGCTGATTCTGGACGGGCTTCGCTACACTCCGCATCCAACGCACTTCAACGTCGATCAGGCCCTGGCCCAGATCGAGCGTCTGGGGCCCCGGACGGCGTACCTGACCCACATCGCCCACGAGATCAGGCACGCCGAACTGGCTCCGCGCCTGCCCGAGAACGTCCACCTTCCTTACGACGGCCTGCAGCTGCGCCTCTGAGGGACGGCGGTTTTTCTTTGACGCCAGCGGCGTGTGGACGTAAACTGACCGATTACGCAGCGGCGGGATTTTGCGCCGCCATCGGCTGGGCCGTTGGGCTCATCGTGAAATCGTCTCCGAAGAGACGGTCGGCACATTGCGAGCCGTGATGGATGGATGTCACGTCCGTCTTCAACGGGTTCGATTCGGGAGCGATAGTTTGACCAGCAATCAGGCCCCAAACAGAGTGGCGCGTCGGGTGATGATCATCGGCCTGGACGGCGCCACGTTCGACGTACTCCGGCCCCTGATGGAAAGCGGGCTGATGCCCGCTTTGAACGAACTGGTGCGGACGGGAGCGAGCGGGATCCTGCAGAGCACCAAACCGCCCATCACGCCGGCGGCGTGGACCACGTTCATGACGGGCAAAGGGCCCGGCCGGCACGGCGTGATCGACTTCGAGCGTTACGACTCGGCGGCCAACAAACTCTCGTTCAACCACCGCTTCGACATCCGCGAGAAGACCATCTGGCAGATTCTTTCGGAGCACAACCTTCGGATCGGCTCGATTCACCTGCCGATGACGTATCCGCCGCAACCGGTCAACGGGTTTCTGGTCAGCGGGTTCGAGACGCCCTCGATCGACGTGGACTTCACCTACCCGCCGGAGTTGAAGGACCTGATCCTGCGGACCATTCCGGACTACAGCTACTCGACCAACTGGCAGCGCGGGATTCTCGGCGGCAAGTCGATGTTCAGCGAGAATCTGGAGTACTTCAAGCGGAGCTTCCGCCAGGGCGTGCAGCTGGCCCGCCTGTGCACCGAGCACTACGGTTGGGACGTGATGATGGTGTTGCTGAAGCTGGTGGACAACATCCAGCACAAGTGCTGGAAGTTCCTGGGTCCGGACGCCGGGCGGCGGTATCCGACGCAGCAGCGGATGGTGCATAGTTGCTTCCAGGTTCTCGACGAATGCCTGGCCGAGATGTTTCAGCTCGCCCAGGATCAGGACGCCTCGATCGTGGTCATGTCGGATCACGGGCACGGGTCGCTCGACGGCAAGGCCCAGCCCAACCTGCTGCTGAAGCGCTGGGGCCATCTGAAGCTGATCAGCGGTTTTTCGCAGTTCAAGACCCGAACGGGGTACATCTGGTACCGTCTGACGCAGAAGCGCGGAGGGCGGTTCGTTCAGCCGAACCTGGGGATCGAGCGCGACCTGGCGGTCGACTGGGCCAGCACCAAGGCGTGCGTCATCCACGCCGGGATTTACGGGTTCCTCTACATCAACCTCAAGGGGCGCCAGCCTCAGGGCACGGTCGATCCCAAGGAATACGAGACTTTCCGTACCGAATTGGTCGAACGTTTTCTCGCCGCGCGGGATGAGAAGTACAACAAGCCGATCTTCCAGGAGGTGCTGCGTCCGGAAGAGGCCTACGGTTGCCGCATGGAGGACAACCGGTTCCTGCCCGACCTGCTGCTGGTGCCGGCGACGGGTCTGGCGGTGGTCCGCAAGATTCGGGGCAATTCGGCGGTCAAGTGGGCCCTGAACGGCCGGTTGGGCGGCACGCACCGCATCGAGGGCCTGTACGCGGTCAACGGTCCGTCGGTGGCGTCGGGCCTGGTTCGCAACGCGCACATCGCCGACATCACGCCGACCATCCTGGCGATGCTCGGTTTGGCGGTCCCAGCGGACATGGAGGGCAAGGCGTTGGCCGACGTCTTCCAGCCCCGGCTGGAGGTCACGTTCGAACCGCCGCGCAAGGCGGAGGCGCAGGAGGCTCCGGAACAGGTCTACTCGGAGAAGGAGCAGCAGATGCTGACCGAACGGTTGACCGATCTGGGCTACCTGGAGTAGTCCGAGAATCGCCTGATTATGAGCCGCCATGATTGACAAACCAGATTTACTTTGAAGAGTCGCTCGTTTTATCCGATATTTTCCTTAGCGGACATGCGTGCGTTGGTGACACTGAGGAGGGTTGGTTGGATCATGCCCGGTTTCCGGCTTATCGCCCCGGTAATCTGCCTGTTTTCGCTGGTATTCGGGTCCGGCTGTGACACCCGCCAAGGAGTCTGCACGCAGCTTCCGGACCCCGTGTTCGGGGCCGCCCGTCCCAAGCCACGACCACAACCCCTGAGACCCCAACCGGTTGTGCAAGCTCCGGTCCGGACGGTGGGTTTCCGCGACATTCCCGCGGCCTGGTATCCGCCGGGGGCTGAGCGCCGGTGGCGGGCCATCGTGATTCACCACAGCGCGGATGAGAACGGGGGAGCCCAGCGTTACGATCAGGCCCACCGGAACCGCGGCTGGGATGAACTGGGCTATCATTTCATTATCGGAAACGGCTCGGACACCGGCAATGGGGTGGTCGAGGTCGGTTCCCGATGGCGGAAGCAGAAGCATGGGGCGCACTGCAAGACGCCGGACAACTTCTACAATGAGTACGGGATCGGCATCTGCCTGGTGGGCAACTTCGAGAATCACCCGCCGAGTGAGGCCCAACTGGCGTCGCTGCGGAAACTCCTGCTGTTCCTGATGAACCGCTACGATCTGGGGGCTGGACAGATCTACGGGCACGGTGAGGTCGGGCGGACCGCCTGCCCCGGCCGGCAGATGCCGCTGAGCAACCTGCGCCACTGGGCGGGCACGCAGACGCAGATTTGGGCCGGTTCCCGATAGGGGATCGGCTTTCCATCCGGTCGAGGCCGCACCGGCACCACCTTTCTCCATGGGCGGCAGGCGGTTTATTCCCCTCCTAGACTTGTTGATCCCCGCGCCTAGGATTGAGTAGGAAGATTAGTTCACGTTGGCAGGTGTTTTCGGGGGAGAACGGAGGGGAGGCCAAGGAACTAGAGACCAGCGAGCTTGCCCGCGTCTCCCGCTCGGTTTCGGCCTGCGGACGTCTATGATGCAATACCATCGCTGTGGCACACGGGAGCAGGGAATTCGGGGATAGCGGGCTTACCATGGAGAACGGGTTCGGTACACTGGTAATGGCGAGAGAGGTCGACGCGCATCTGGTCACCGATGCCGAAGGGCGCATTCTCTCGGCCGATCCGGAAGCGGAAGCCATGCTGGGCCGTCGCGAGCAGGAGCTTCTGGGGGAATCGGTCAAGGGCTTTCTGGACGAACGGGGACGGGAGGTTCTGGATGCGCAGCTGAGGGATCTTCACGTCGCCGAGCCGCACCGGCAGTGGCGAAGTGCGATGGTTCGCGCGTCGCAGGACATCGTGGAGGCGATGATCGATTTGGAGGGGGTTTACGACCACGATCGGCGGCTGGACGGCCTGCGTTGGCGGCTGCACAGGGTGGCGGATGATCGTCGAGTCGCGGTTGGACGGACGGCGGCTGAGCATTACCGCTGGATCGTGGAGAACACCCGCGAAGGGGTCTGGATGATCGACGTCGAGGGCGTTACGACGTACGCCAACCGGCGGATGGCGGCGATGCTGGGTCTTGAGCCGCGGGAACTGGTGGG
>JAAYCJ010000178.1 GCA_012729815.1 Phycisphaerae bacterium
ACAACCGGGCGGACATTTCGGATGACGGGCGGTACATCGGTTTCAGTTACGGGCGGAAGGGGTTTGCCACCGACAAGAGCTCCGAGATCTACCTTTTCGAGGTGGAGAGGATCGAGCTTACGCGGCTGACCGTCAACGGCGAGTGCGACGCGTGGGTCGATCTGAAGGCGGAGACGCCGGTGTACATCAAGGCGGCGGGCGAGGGCGTCGGGTTCGCGCACGTGAGCGAGGGACCGGGACGGGAGGCGTGCCTGCTGCAACTCTTCGCCAACGCGCCGCTGTGGATTTCGAAAGAGCGGATGTTCCTGGCGACGGCCCAGCCGGTTGAGGGTCGCGACCGGATCATAATCTCGTTCTGGCTGTACGGTCCGCAGATGCGGCTTGAGCGGCTGGTGCGGATTCCCTGCGACGACCAGCGGACGCTGTTCAGCACGACTCCGGCACTCCGCGGAGATAGGACCCTCTACTACGCCACGGCGGAGAACCTTGAAGTGGTCCAGGAAGCGGGCCGCGACGGCGAGAGCGAGATGCTCAAGGTGGACATCTGGCGGATCGATCTGGAGACGAAGGCGAAGCGCCGGGTGACGACGTTTACGTTCAAGGGCCGTTTCCAGCACAACAAGGACGCGCCGGTGGGCTACGTCGATCTGGCGATCTCGGACGACGACGCGATGCTGTTGTGCTGCTTTCTGCCCGGCAAGGGGTTGACGCTCAAGGGGTTCGACGACGAGGGTCGTTCGCGGGTCTATCTGGTCGAGGTCGAGACGGGCAAGGCCGATCTGTTGAGCCATGAAGGCAACGTCTACTACCCGCAGTGGGCTCCGCTTTCGGCGGGCGATGGTGCGGCGAGCCAGCCGGCGTCTGGCGATCGACGGATCGTCTTCCTGACCGGCACCGACGCCGGCAAAGGGCGGCGGCTGATGATTGTCGAACCGGAGGACCGGCCGCGCGAATTGCTGTGGCTGCCCGACCGGGTGATGCGCGGGTATACCGGCTGGACGTGGCTGAGGGATGGGCGATTGCGGGTCTTCCATCTGGGTTCGCGCGGGTTGAGCGTGGTCGATCTGGAGGTGGACGGGACCGAGCGGCACGTTCGGCACCTGGCGGTGGAGCAGCTCAAGCGGCTCAAGGAGCGGGCGGATCTGGAGGCGGCGATCGCATACCTGAAGCACACAGCGGAGACGGTACGGGAGAGCGTCGATCTGCCGGCTGAGCTGGAGCCGGGTTTGGGCGAGCGGATTGCGGCGATGGAAGAGCGTCTCGAGGCGATGCGGGCCGAGCCGGTGGAGTACGCGGACAGCTTGGATGACTGAGGTGCGTGGGTTCAGCGTGGGTGGTCGTCGAGGGGTCTGTACCTGCGTTTGGGCTGAGGCGGCATTTGGGCGTTGAGTTGCTGGCGGCCGTAATCCCGGTCGAGGAACCATGCCCGGACAGCCAGGACCAGGCAGGTCCAGGTGATGACGGCGGAGATTCGGTGGCGGGTGATGTCGTAGTCATGGTGGAGCGTGGCGAGCCATATGCCGCCGAGCCAGACGCCGGGCAGGATGACGGCTGCGGCTCCGATCATCCAGGGCAGGAGGCGCGGGTAGGCCCAGAGGCCGAAGGCGAAGCCAATCGATCCGGTTATCGCGAGGACCGGCCAGGGGAGGATGTTGGCGAGTTCGGGCCAGATGATGGTCTGGCTGTAGCGCATGGGCGAGGCGAGCAGGTGCTGAGCCAGCAGCCCGATGGCGGCGGCGTAGAGCACGAGCAGTCGGCGATGCCAGATGATCCGCGTGGCGTCGCTCATCGCGATCATCCCCAACCGGCGAAAACCACCAACGAGGCCTATTTCGCGGTGACCCAGAGCTTGACCGGGAGGCCTTCGACTTCAACTTCCTTGGTGGCCGGCGTGTCGCGGCCGGTCTGGTCGATGGTTTGGGCCAGGGTTTCGTTTTTGATGTATTCAGTCATCGTCGCGAGGACGGGCGCGAACTCGGCTGGGGCTTCGACGACCAGATCAATTCGGGCCTCGTAGGCCAGGTCCATTTCCTTGCGGATCTGCTGGATGTGGTGGACCAGTTCGCGGGCGAGTCCTTCGAGGCGCAGCGGCTCGTCGATCTCGGTTTTGAGGACGACGAGCACGTCGGGGCCCTGGGCGGCTTCGAATCCGGCGTGCGGCTGAAGGCCGATTTCGACGTCGTCGGCGGTCAGGTCGACGGTCTGGCCGTCGAGTTGCAGGTCGAACTTGCCTTCGGCGAGGAGGGCCGACCGTGCGGCGGCGGCGTCGATGGTCTGGAGGGCGGCTTTGATCTTGGGGGCGAGCGGTCCGTATTTGGGTCCGATGGCGCGGAAGTTCGGCTTGATGACGTGATCGACGTACCGGTGGACTTCGGTGACGAATCGGACCTGCTTGACATTGAGTTCCTCGCGGACGAGGTCCACGTAGTCGCGGAGCATCTCGGCCTTTTCGGCGTGAGCGAGGATGAGTTCCACTTCGGGCAGCGGCTGGCGGACTTTGATTTTGGCGGCGGCGCGGGCGGACCGTCCGAGGGCGGCGATTTCGCGGGCCAGTTCCATTTGTTCGAGGAGCTTGTTGTCGATCAGGGCGGGGTCGGCTTTTGGCCAGTCGCACAGGTGAACGGATTCGGAGGCGTTCGCAAGTCGGTTGGCTTCGAGGTTCTGATAGATCGTCTCAGCGAAGAACGGGACGAACGGGGCCATGAGGCGCGCGAGGGTGGTGAGGCACTCGTAGAGGGTCCAGTAGGCGTCGAACTTGTCCTGGTCGAGCTGGGACTTCCAGAAGCGGTCTCGCGAGCGTCGGACGTACCAGTTGCTCAGGGCGTCGACGAACTCGGCGAGCCGGACGGCGGCCTGGTGGATCTGATAGTCGTCGAGCAGCTCGGTGAGGCGCTGCGTGGTGCGGTGCAGGTCGGCGATGATCCAGCGGTCGAGCGACGAGCGCTGGGCGGCTGGTTGGTATGAGGCTTGACCCTTCTGGCCCTGATCGGCTGGGTTGAAGCCGTCGATGTTGGCGTAGATGACGAAGAAGCTGTAGACGTTGTAGAGGCGGATGAGGAATTCGCGTTGGGCTTCGGCGATGGCGTCCTCATCGAAGCGGGCGGAGGTCCACGGCGGCTGGCCGTAGTAGAAGTACCAGCGGAGGGCATCGGCGCCTTCGCGGTTGAAAATTTTGGCCGGCTCGTCGTAGTTGCGGAGGCTCTTGGAGAGTTTTTTGCCGTCCTTGCCGAGGACGAGGCCCAGGACGATGCAGGTCTTGTAAGGATGCGGGAACGGCTGATCGGGAAAGACCATGGTGGAGATCGCCAAGAGCGAATAGAACCATCCGCGGGTCTGGTCGATGGCTTCGGAGATGAAGTCGGTGGGGAACTGCTGCTCGAACATCTCCTTGTTGCGATGCGGATAGCCGTATTGGGCGAAGGGCATGCAGCCGGAGTCGAACCAGCAGTCGATGACCTCGGGCGTCCGGCGCAAGATGCCGCCGCATTTATCGCACGGCACGGTCACGTGGTCGATGAAGGGCTTGTGGACGGCGAGGTTCTCGGGGAGTTCGGGCTCCTGTTTGCGGCGGTTTTCAAAGTATTCGAAGGCCTGCGGATTGGCGGCCAGCAGTTCGGCTTTGGAACCGAAGGCCCGGGCGTGGTCGCAGCTTTGGCAGAGCCAGACGGGCAGCGGCGAGCCCCAGAAACGTTCGCGACTCAGGGCCCAGTCGATGTTGTCCTCGAGGAAGTTGCCGAATCGCCCGTCGCGGATGTGCTCGGGGAGCCACTGGATTTGGGCGTTGTTGGCCAGCAGCTTGTCCTTGACGGCGGTGGTCTTGATGAACCAGCCCTGGCGGGCGTAGTAGATCAGCGGGGTTTCGCACCGCCAGCAGAACGGGTAGCTGTGCTTGTAGGTTTCGCGTCGCAGGAGCAGGCCGCGGTCTTTCAGGTTGCGGATGATCTGTGGATCGGCGTCCTTGATGAACATGCCGGCCCACGGCGTGACCTCGGCTTTGAAGCGGCCGGTGGGTTCGACGAGTTGGATGACGGGCAGGTCGTATCGACGGCCGACCTGGTAGTCGTCGGCGCCGAAGGCTGGGGCGCAGTGGACGATGCCGGTGCCGGCGTCGAGGGTGACGAAGTCGGCTTCGACGACGAAGTGGGCTTTCTTTTCGACCGGAGCGAAGCTGTAGAGAGGTTCGTATTCGCGGCCGACGAGGTCCTGGCCGCGGACGGTGCCGATGACCTCGTGCGGGACTTTGCCCATGACCTGTTTGACCAGCGGCTCGGCCATGATCAGGACTTCATCGCCGACCTTCACGCGGGCGTAGTCGATGTCCCTTTTGACCACGAGGGCGGCGTTGGAGATCAGCGTCCAGGGCGTGGTGGTCCAGGCCAGGAAGGATTCCTTTGGGTCGTCTTTGCCGCGGAAGGCGACGTAGACGGAGGGGTCTTCGACGTCCTTGTATCCCAGTCCGACCTCATGGCTGGAGAGGACGGTGCCGCAGCGGGGGCAGTAGGGAACGATCTTGTGGCCGCGGTAGAGCAGGTCCTTGCGGAAGATCTCGGCCAGAGCCCACCAGACGGATTCGACGTAGGAGGTGGTGCAGGTGATGTACGGGTCGTTCATGTCGAGCCAGAAGCCGACGCGGTCGGTGAGCTGCTCCCACTCGCGGACATAGCGAAGCACCGAGTCGAGGCAGCGGCGGTTGAAGGGTTCGACGCCGTAGGCTTCGATCTGGTCCTTGCCGTCGATGCCAAGTTCCTTTTCCACCTCGATTTCGACGGGCAGGCCGTGGGTGTCCCAGCCGGCTTTGCGATAGCAGTAATGGCCCTGCATGGTCTTGTAGCGGGGCATCAGATCCTTGATCGCGCGGGTCAGGACGTGGCCGGGGTGAGGCAAGCCGTTGGTGGTCGGCGGGCCTTCGTAGAAGACAAAGGGGGTGGCCCCCTGCCGCTGGTGCAGGCTCTTTTCGTAAATCCCACGGGCCTTCCAGAATTCGATAACCTTCTTCTCGGAGGCTGGGAAGTCGAAGTTGGCCGGTACTGGGTCGAACATGCTCAATCACCTTCCAGACAAAAAGAACGCTATGCCGCCAATCGCGACGAATGATGTATTGTAAGCGCGGCCAACGTCGAATTAAAGGATCGATCGGCCTGGCACGACGCGCCGCACCGGTGAAAAGGTACCACTTTGGGCACAAACGCAACACGATGCCGGAAGCCAAACGCGACAGAAGCACTCCAAACGTCGGTTTCGCGTCGCGTTTTCGGCCCCCAAAATGCCGCAAAATGCAGAACTTTTGCGGCAAAACCGGTTAAGAGGCGAAATTTGGTGAATTTTAATTGAATATCAGTCCGATAAGAATTAAGATTTCAGCCGATTCAGGGCTTTTGACGGCCTTTCTGTGAGGTTTGTCGAAAAGCCTGGAGGCAAGTCAGTTGTGTTCTACTTTCGTAGGATCTTTTTGGAGGTAATGCCATGGCGAAGAAGAAAGCCGCAAAGAAAGCTGCGAAGTCCGCTGCCCAGGAGCCGCTGGTGGTGGCCAGCAAGGTGAAGAACTACGTTCGCTCCAAGGACATGATGACTTCGTCGGATGCGCTGGCGGCCATCTCGGACAAGATCTACGGCATGCTCGATGCGGCCATCGGAAGAGCCCAGGCCAACAAGCGCAGCACGGTCAAGCCGCAGGACCTGTAAGCCAGGTCATCCGGCAATCCGAGAACAGAAGCCCGGCCGATTTGGTCGGGCTTTTTTTGTGCGCGGTGGTGAAAGGCAGAGGGGAACCACAAAATAGGATATCTGGGGCGTTTGGGGTAACGGTGTCGAGAGGACAAGCCGGCCACGGGGCTTCAGGCTTGCAGTCCAGACGGGTACGTGGTAAAGTATCCGTTGAGAGAGAGGCTGGTGCCTGAGAGTGTGTACGGGTTAGGGAGAGAGAAAAATGGTCAAGAGAACCCTTCTGCCTGCGCTGTGTTTTGCGCTGTTAGTTCCCGCGGTTGCCCTGTCGGTGGAGGTGCGCTATGCCGCACCCAAGCCGCAGTGCACGTATCTTCCCGGTGGGTTCGCCGCCCTGGCCGACCCGAACACGGGCCAGGTGTACCAGGGCGAGGACATCCTGGGCGACCCGCAGTTCAGCTACCCGGTGATCTTCGACACGGGGGCCAGCGGAGTCCTGATGAGCGAGATGGTCCGGACCGCCTTTGGTATCCCGCTGACCGGCGAGACGTTCGAGGATATCGGGATCGGCGGGACCGAGACGTTCGACGTCAGCAGACCCACGCGGCTTTTGCTGGCTCCGAACAGCGTGGGGCCAACGGGCGCCGATATCATCGGCAACTACAGCCCGTACGGCGAGTACAAGTTCCAGGTCAAACAGACGGACAGCCTTCTTACCGGGCCGTTCGACATCATCGGCACACCGGTGCTCCGCAACCACGTGATGCACGTCCAGCCGAACATCACTCCCTACGGGTCGTTCTATCCGCCCATTGACTACATGCAGACGACCCTTCTGACGTCGCTGCCGACCCTGCCGTCGCAGGGCGTGTTCCGGTTCCCGCTGGTCTACGAAGATTTCATCGACGATCCGAACCCGCCGGTTTCGGTCGGGCAGAACCCGATGCTGCCGAACGTGCGGATCGTGGACAGCCGCAAGCCGTCGGACCAGCAGTCGTCGGCGCGGTCATGGCTGTTTGACACCGGAGCCTCGGTCACTATTATAGGCGAGGATTACGCCCTCGACGTGGGGATCGACCTGGTCAATGAAGATCCGGTGGCGGAGGTGCAGGTTGCCGGCGTGGGCGGCGACACGCGTCTGATGTTCGGATACGAGGTGGACGAGTTGATTTTGCCGATGGCGAACGGCGATGAGTTTATCGTCGAGAACGCGGTCGTGTTCGTGCCGGAGAGCGGCGTGCTGCCGGCGGACCTGCCGGGCATCATCGGGATGAATCTGATCGCGCCCGCGTTCAGCCAGGTGGATCCCTTTATTGGTCCGCTGGACACGACGCCGACGGTGTTCAGCGACTGGTACGTGGACAGCCTGAGCAACCAGTTTGTCCTGATCGATCCGAACAGCACATACGTGCCCCTGCCGTCGACGCTCGCGATCATGCTGATCGGCCTGCCGATGCTGCGCCGGCGGAGATAGTCGCAAGAGGAGATGATGGACGAAAGACCAACTCAGGCTTTTGGGGTCGAATGCCCGCACTGCGGCCGCGTTTTTGAGGCGGCGGAGATGGCGCCGGAGCGGGAATGCCCTTCGTGCGGCCGGCCGATCGGGGTGGTCGAGCGGGCTGAGTACCGTCCGGCGGTACGGTCGCCGGTCGCCCGCGTCGTTGCGGTGGTGCTGCTGATCGGGCTGCTGTTGCTGATCGCGGTCGGAGTGATCGGTCTGGTTTTGGGCGGGTTGTAGAGGGGCTTCGCGCGGCGTGGCGGCTGATCGGGTTGTTCAGTGGGTCGATTTGGTCCTGAGCCAGTCGGCGAGCCGGTCGATCGCGGTGGTGACGTTGCCGCAGTAATCCCGCAGGAAGGCTTCGCCGACGGCTTTGGTTCGCGGCAACTGCTCGACCGCGGCCAGCACCCTCGCCCCGTCGAAATCGACGCACGCCAGCCTTGCCGCGAGCACCTCATCGGCGACGCCGAAATCGGAGCCCGGCAGGACGGCCACGCCGGTCTCTTCCAGCAGGCGGTCGCAGAGCTGCCGGCTGGTCTCGATGCCGCGTTTGGCCAGGTCTTTGCGGAGGGGCGAGAAGTCCGGGAACAGATAGAAGGCGCCTTCGGGCGTGGCCACCTGGGCTCCAGTCTTGCGGAGCCGTGTCGCCACGTGGCGGCCGAGAGCCCCGAGCACCCGCCGGACGCTCCAGAGGTAGTTCTGGATTTCGATCCCACCGCGAAAGGCCCGCACCGCGGCGTACTGGATCGGCGCGCTGGTGGAGGTGAAGGTCTCGGAGGCGACCACGGCCATCGCGTCGAGCAGCCAGCGCAGGGCATGAGGAAAGACGAAGGTTCCCAGCCGCCATCCGCCGGCGCCGCACCACTTGCTCAGGCCGCCACTGATGATGGTGCCTTCGGGGTAGAACCGGGCGATCGAGACGTGCTGGCCCTTGTAGTGCAGTTCGCCGTAGATTTCGTCCGAGATCAGAATGACGCGGTGTTTTCGGGCCACCTGGGCGATGGCTTTGAGTTCCGTCGCCCGATAGGTCATGCCGGTCGGATTGGCGGGGTAGTTGAGGATGAGGATTCGCGGACGGTCGGGGTCGGAGCGGCAGAGCCGCTGGAGTTCGTCCGGGGTCAGCCGCCAGTCGTTGGCGGATTGGGTGGGCAGCCAGTGGACGTGGCGGCCGATGATGTGGGCCTGCGGGGCGTAGGAGACCCAGCTGGGAACCGGGATCACCAGGTCGCCATAGTAGACCAGTTGCACGAGGAACATCAGTTCCTTGGAGCCCGGGCCGATGAGAACGTCGTCAGCTGAGCAGTCGATGCCCTGGGCCTGGCGGTGATAGTCAGCGACGGCCTGGCGAAGCTGCGACAGACCCTTGACCGGCAGGTAGTCCTTCTGGTGAGCGTTGACCTTGAGGGCCTCGACGACGGGCGCCGGCACGGGAAAGGGGCTTTGGCCCAGTCCCAGCCGGAATATCTGGCGGCCCTCGCGGCGCAGCGAGGCGCTGTGCTCGTTGATCGAGAGCGTCGCCGATTGCGACAGTCCGCGGACGTTGAGGTTCAGGTGGACTTCCGGCGTGTTCTTCTTTCGGGCGATCATGGCGTTCTCCCGTTCTTGCGTCCTTTGCTTTCCCACTCCAAACGGCCCACTCACGCCCCCACCGTTTTCATCGGCAGGCTTCACCGATCGCGTCCAGTCTAGTCCGGCCGGCGGCTGAGGCGGGCACCGTTCCAGTTCGGTTTGACTTGACGCGTGGGCGACCGGTCCATAGGATGTAGATGGACGTCGGCTGGAACACGTGGCGTGGATCTCAGCCGGTTCGCCGCGGAAGCGGCAGACAACTATAGCTAACTCCGAATGATCGGAGGGGTGGCCGAGTGGCTTAAGGCGGCGGTCTTGAAAACCGCTGTGAGGCCGAAACCTCACCGGGGGTTCGAATCCCTCCCCCTCCGTTCTCTCCCGTCAGGTACTTGTGTTTCCACGGAGAAAAAGACGGCGGGTGGACCCGCGGATCGACCGCAGAACCACCCGCCCTGTTCATTGCCGTTGTTACGAGCGGCTTTTACCGTTGGACGCGGGCGGATTCGCCTTTGGCGAGGGCTTCGACCTCGTCGAGTCGGGCCATGGTGACGTCGCCGGGGAAGGTGGTCAGGAGGGCGCCGTGGGCCCAGCCGAGTTGCAGGGCTTCCTGCGGTTCGCGGCCGGCGATCAGGCCGTAGATGAGGCCGGCGGCGAATCCGTCACCTCCTCCGATCCGGTCGATCACGTCGAGCTGGCAGGTCGGGCTGACATATCGTTTGCCGTTGAGCCAGAGGACGGCGGCCCAGTTGTGCCGATTGGCAGAGACGACCTCGCGGAGCGTGGTGGCGACCATTTTGACGTTGGGGAACTGCTCGACGACCCGCTCGATCATCTGGAAGAAGGTGTCGGGGTCGAGCTTGGATTTTCTGCCCGCCTCGGGGCCGGCGATTCCCAAGCCCTTCTGGAGGTCTTCCTCGTTGCCGATCAGGGCGTCGACCTTGCCGACGATGCGGCGGAGCACGTTGTGGGCGTTCTCGAGTCCGCCGATCGGGGCCCAGAGCTTAGCCCGGTAGTTCAGGTCGAACGAGTTGATCGCGCCTGAGGCCTTGGCAGCGTCCATGCCTTCGAGGATCAGTTCGGAGGTCGTCTCGGAGAGGGCGGCGAAGATGCCGCCGGAGTGGAACCACCGGGCGCCCGCTTTGAAGATGGTCGGCCAGTCGAAATCGCCGGGTTTCAGCAGCGATCCGGCTTCGTTCGAGCGGTTGTAGAACACCACCGGCGGGCGGATGCCCTGGCCGCGGTCGCTGTAGACGGTGGCCATGTTGGGCCCGCGGACGCCGTCGTGCTTGAAGTGCTTGTAGAACGGCCGAACGCCCATCTCGCGGACGCGGCCCTGGATCAACTCGCCTATCGGATAGTCGACCATGGCGGTGGCGATGCCGGTGCGGAGGCCGAAACAGTCGGAGAGGTTGGCGGCCACGTTGTACTCGCCGCCGGAGACGTGGATCTCAGCCGACCGGGCCTTGCGAAAGGGGATCACGCCCGGGTCCAGGCGATGGACCAAGGCCCCGACCGACAGAAAATCCAAATCACAAGCATCCTGACGAATCTTCAAAGCGCTCATCGATACTCCTCGGTACTCCTCTGGGTTCACGGAACCGAAGCGTCCGCCCGCTTGGACGCCGCTTCCCTGTATTATCGAAAACGCAGCGGCGGCGTCAACGGAAGAAGAGGAGAATTCAGAGGCCGGAAGTCAGGACTTGACAAGAAAGAAGGGTGTGTTTTCGCGGGCGGCATCCCATTCTGCCCTTACTCCGCGGGCAGGGCGAAGTGGAAGGTCGCGCCCTGGCCGTGCCGGGAGTCGACCCAGACGCGACCGCTGTGGCGTTCGACGATGCGTTTGACCATGGCCAGACCGATGCCGGTGCCGGGATAGCGGCGCCGGTCGTGCTGGAGGCGTTTGAACACCACGAAGATCTGATCGAAGTACTGCGGTTCGATCCCGATGCCGTTGTCGGCGACGCTGAAGACCCATTCGCCGCCGTCCCGGCGGGCCGACACGCGTATCTGCGGAGGGCGGGACTCGGCGCGGAATTTGATCGCGTTGGAGATCAGGTTCTGGAAGACCTGGGCCAGTTGCGTCCGGTCGGCGGGCACTGTGGGCAGCGGGTCGGTCGTCACCTGGGCTCCGCTTTCCTCGATGGTCAGATACAGGTCTTTGAGGACGTGGTCCAGGATCTGGCGGCAATCCGTTGGGACCGGGATCCTGCCCCGCGTCTCGACCCGCGAGTACTCCAGCAGGCCGCGCAGCAGGCAGCTCATCCGCATCGCCCCTTCGACCGCGTGGTGGATGAACTCATCGGCACGGTCGTCCAGTTTGCCTTCGTATCGCATCTGCAGAAGCTGAACAAAGCTGGCGACCATGCGGAGCGGTTCCTGCAGGTCATGGCTGGCCGCGTAGGCGAACTGCTGGAGATCGGCGTTCGAGCGTCGGAGTTCCATGACGGTATCGGCCAGTTCCAACGTCCGCTCGCGGACCCGCTGCTCCAGCTCGTCGCGGGCTTTGGTCAGTTGCTCGGCCAGGTTCCGCAGATCCGCTTCGCTCTCCCGCAGGGCCTGTTCGGCATGCTTGCGCTGAAGGGCCTGCAGGATCGCCGGGGCCAGGGCCTCCAG